>JAQURV010000037.1 GCA_029004355.1 Candidatus Omnitrophota bacterium | reverse complement strand
AAAAGATCTCAAAAGCGACCGATGGGAAATAGTACGTCACCGGCTGCATAACCACCGAAAGCAATGCCCAAAAGAATAGCGGAAAGAATAAGGACCGTGAAGGCTTCCATTTCAGGCCGACCATCCCATATGGCTTGTAACCGCGCTCTTTCATATCCTTTATGCTCCATCCCGAACGGTGGACCTGGTATGGATTCCCGTAAAGGGCTTCTTGAAGTATATATCCGTTCGGGCAGGAGACCAGCACCTTCTTCTTCGCCCATCTTTCCGCTCTATCCAGAAGACTCCTCCCCGCCTCCTTCTCCAGATGTTCCAGCGTTTCGCACATGACCACCGCCTCGAAGGAATCCGGCGCAAAGTCCAGGCCGTTCACATCGGCTACTATGTATTCATCGTGTATCTTCTTACTCCTGCTCTCCTCGACTGCCGGCCCGTAAATATCGACTCCGACACTATGGGGGATCCTGATGTACTGCATGGGCGAATCCGCGCCGCACCCGATGTCCAGCGCCGAGGCGCAGCCCTTTAACTCTTTTTTTAAAAAATGGAGATGCGAGTGCAGTAAGGCGCCTATAAGCTTTGTCCTGTATAACCTGTATATCAGGCTGTCTTTATTATCCATCGCTTCGTTCGATAAAGAGAAGGCTTATAAAAAATGAGGAGAATATGGTCTGTAGTCCTATTATAAGTAAGGTCATCGCGAGGATCGACTCCCTTATCCGGTAGAGCGCACCAAAATTCTTGGAGAACCATTCGATGAATATAGAAGAGATCATGAAAAACCCCGCCAGGAAGACGAGCCCGCCCAGAAGCAGACCCTTCTCCAGGTTGAACCAGCGCTCCAGCAATGATGCAAGCTTATCGGATCTTAAAAAACCCTGCCTGACGGCGAATGTGTGCGCGTATATGCCTAAGTTCAGGACCTGGTAAGATAGTATGGAGACCATACTGCCGAAGACGAGGACGTGCATATCCCAATAGCGGCCGAGAAAGAAGACCGGCCCCTTAAGAAGAAGGAGGAGTAGCGACAGGCCCGTTACGAATCCCGCTATGCCGGGAATAAAATACAGCCATGAGGGACAATATATCAGCATGAACCTTATGTGGCGCCACGCGTCATTGAAAGAATTCAATTTTGAGCGGCCGATCCTCGGATGATAGTCTACCGGTATCTCGGCTATCGCGAGATTATTCACAAGCGCGGAGACGACCATCTCGGTGGCAAATTCCATGCCTAAGGCCCTCAGCCTCATCTTACGGTATGCCTCACCGGTAAAGGCGCGCATACCGCAGTGTATATCCGAAAGTTTCGTATGGAAGAAGAGGCGGCACATCCACGAGAGGATAGGATTGCCGACATAGCGGTGGGACCAGCTCATAGCCCCTTTTTTGATATGACCCTTGAACCTTGAACCTATTACGAAATCCTTACCCGATCTTAAAGCGTCTAAAAATTTTGGTATGTCGCAAAAATCGTAGCTGTTATCGCTGTCGCCGATTACTATGTATTTACCACCCGCCTCTTTCAATCCTTTCAGATATGCCGCGCCATACCCCTTGCGGGGTTCCGAAACTAGAATGGCGCCTGCCGCGGCGGCTATCTGCCGCGAGCTGTCGGTCGAACCGTTATCGGCAACGATCACCTCGCCCCTGATATCTTCCCTGGCAAAGACCTCTTTTATCTTCTGAAGGCAGACGCCGACGGCCTCTTCTTCGTTCAGGCATGGCAGGACAATCGATACTTCGGTTTCCTCATTCATCTTGCTCCTGATAATAAAAAGGAGGAGAGCTTACTCACTCTCCTCCGTAAATTCACCACTGTACACTTTTTTACCTGCCGGTTATGCTACCATCCTGGTCTATTGTCATGTTCCCCGGGTCCGTTTTATTGGCATAGCCCGTAAAGGTCGTGGCAGAAGCGGCATTTACGTGATAATCGGCGACGTTATAATATTGCCCCTTCAAGTCGCCCGTACCTATATAAGCAGCGAGAGGGTTGGTAGCAAGATTAAAATCTGCAACGCTTACATAACCTGTAGCCGGATTTTCGGTATAATATAATCTCTCCGCCGTCCGTATGAGCCCTAAGGCAGCCGCGGCTTCGCTCCTCTTTGCCTTGGAAACATTTGCGGTCATCATCGGGCCGGCTATTCCGGCCAGTATGGCGACGATCACTACTACCACTATAAGTTCGATCAGTGTAAAGCCCTTTTTATGAAATCTCATCTCTCCCTCCATATTTATATTATAAGAAGTATACCATCATTATAATAAAAAAGCAAATGCGATCTTACCTGCCGGTTATAACGCCATCTTGGTTAATTGTCACGTTACCCGGGTCCGTTTTATTGGCATAGCCCGTAAAGGTCGTGGCAGAAGCGGCATTTACGTGATAATCGGCGACGTTATAATATTGCCCCTTCAAGTCGCCCGTACCTATATAAGGGGCAAGAGGGTTGGTGGCAAGATTAAAAGCCGCAACGCTTACATAACCTATAGACGGATTTTCGGTATAATATAATCTCTCCGCCGTCCGTATGACTCCCAGGGACGCCACGGCTTCGGTCCTCTTTGCCTTGGAAACATTTGCGGTCATCATCGGGCCGGCTATTCCGGCCAGTATGGCGACGATCACTACTACTACTATAAGTTCGATCAGCGTAAAGCCAAACCTGGTGAACCCCATCCTAGCCTCCTCTGATTTTTATACTATTATAAAAAATATACCATTATCATGATAAAAATGCAAATGCATTTTTTATAGTCCGCTGCCCACCGCCTGGCTCAACTTGAATATGGGCAGGTATAGGGCTATTATGAATATGGACAGGATGAAACCCAGGACGATTATCAGGACGGGTTCTATAAGGGACGACATGATCCCGAGGAAGACGTCGACCTCTTCTTCGAAAAAGTCGGATGTCTTGTCCAGAAGCTCCGGGAGGTTGCCTGATTCCGTACCTATCGTCGCCATCTGAATAACGAGCGGCGGGAATATCTCCGTCTTCCTGAAGGCATCCGGTATCTTATCTCCGTCCATTATGGACTTGGCCGCTTTGACGCTCGCCGCCTCTATGACCGCGTTACCTGCCGTCTTCTTTACCAGCTCCAGTGACAGCGGCACGGCAATACCCTGCTCAAGGAGTGTTGCCATGGTCCTGGTAAATTTACTCAAGGCCGCCTTCTTCATGATAGGGCCGAATAACGGTATCTTTAAAATAAAGGCGTCAAAAAGATACCTGCCCCGCTGTGACTTGAATACTATTTTATTGATATATAAAACCAGCACTACGGTGCCGGCAACCACATAGACTATATAGCGCAGTAGAAAATCACTTATGCCGAAGACAAATAGGGTGAACGGCGGCAGCGTAGCATGAAACGACGCGTACATGCTCTTGAATTTCGGAACGAGAAAGAGCGTCATTATGCCTATGGCGAATAGGAAAAATGCTAGGACCGCCGAAGGATAGGAGATCGCGGCGATTATCTTTTTGGCCAATCTGTCCTGGGCAGAGAGGTATTTGGCGAGGCGTTCCAGCATCGTATCGAGCGCTCCGACCTTTTCTCCGGCCTCTATGATCGCGATAAAAAGAGGCGAGAAGAGATGCGACATCTTCTTAAGGCTCGAAGAGAAAGAGTCACCCTGCCTTATATAATGGCTCACTTCCGTGATGGCCGCCTGGATAGTTAAATTTTCCGTCTCGCTGGAGATTATCTCGAGGCCTTTTACGAGAGGTACGCCTCCCTTAAGGAGCGTTGAGAGCTGCCTGCAGAAGATCATCTGGTCAAAGACGCTGAGGCTTTTCTTGCGGTGCATAAAACGCATTAGCACATCGGACTCTTCGACACGTTTTATGGAGATTATCGTAAGGCTCTTGCGCGCAAGCCGCATTACCAGCTCGCGTTCCGACATCGCGAATTCCTTGCCCTTCACGGTCTTGCCGGCGCTGTCTTTCGCGACATAATTATAATGTGCCATATTATCCCGCCTTCTCCAGGACCGTTACCCTTAAGACTTCTTCTATCGTCGTTATGCCCTGGTTGACCTTTTCAAGGCCATGCTGGAATATCGTCTTCATGCCTTCTTCCTGCGCGGCCTTCTTCATCTTGTCTTCCGGCGCCATTTCAAGGATAAGGTCCCTTATCCTTTTTGTAATACAGAAAAATTCGAATAAGCCCGTCCTGCCTTTGTATCCGGTAAAATCGCACCTCGCGCATCCTTTACCGCGGAAGAAAGTGATATGCTTCAGGTCTATGTCATTTCGTTTGCCAAACTGCTCGACCACCTCGCTCGGCACCTGGATCTCCGTCCTGCAGCTCCTGCATATTTTACGCGCGAGCCTCTGGGCGATCACGAGACTTAAAGTAGGCGCGATAAGATAAGGCTCGAGTCCCATATGCACGAGCCTTGTGACTACGCTCGGCGCGTCATTGGTATGTATCGTGCTCAATACAAGGTGGCCCGTAAGCGAAGCCTTGATCGCGTTCTCAAGCGTCTCGAGGTCCCTGATCTCTCCTATCATTATTATGTCCGGATCCTGCCTCAAGACGGTGCGTAGCCCGGCTGAAAACGTGAGGCCTATCTGGTGCTTCGTCTGGATCTGGTTTATCCCCTGCAGCTGATATTCAACGGGGTCTTCTATCGTAACGATATTTTTATCGGGTGTATTGATAAAGCTCAGGGCCGAATATAGCGTCGTCGTCTTGCCGGATCCTGTGGGGCCGGTGACCAGGACCAGGCCATAAGACTGCCGAAGTATTGACTTGAATTCCTTGACGTTATCCTCGGCCATGCCGAGATCCTCCATCTTGACAAAGAGCGAGGTGCTGTCGAGTATCCTTAAGACCATCTTTTCGCCGTGCACTATCGGGCTCGACGCCACCCTTATGTCTATGGCCTTACCCTTGAGATCAAGATTGAAACGCCCGTCCTGGGGAAGGCGCTGTTCTGCTATATTCATTCCGCACAAAAGTTTCAAACGGGTGATTATCGCGGATTGCATCTTCTTGGGAGGGGTGGGCATCTCAACCAGGATGCCGTCTACGCGGTAACGTATGCTGAGCGCGCCCTCGCGCGGTTCCACATGTATGTCGCTCGCCCTCTTCTGTATGGCGTCTTTAAGCATGCTGTCCACGAACTGCACCACGGGCGTCTTAAAAGCATCCGACTCCACGTCTTCGCGCTGCATGCCTGGAGCAACCGCAATGCCCGCCTCTTTCTCTTCGGCGGCCTTAAATTCCGCGAATTCTTCCATCGACTTCTGCATCGCATGTTCGGGATAAGACCTGTCGATGGCGTTCTCTATATCTTTGGCCTGGCTGAACCGCTTATCTATCTCGTAACCCGTGGCCGCGCGGATCGTATCTACCGCTACGATGTCGAACGGGTTGGCCATCGCTACGACGAGCTTGTTGGTGGTATTATTTATATCGATCGCGATCGCCCTGAAATTGCGCGCCATTATCTCCGGTATCAATTTAACGGCGGCGAGGTTCACGTCCTCCCTCCGGCCCAGGTGCGCGTAAGGGATATCGAAATGTTTTTCTAGGAATTTTATGAGTGTCGCCTCATCCGCCAGGCCGGCCCTGACTATTATTTCACCGAGAAGCTCTTTCTTCTCGCCCGCTTTTTGCTGTTCCTTTAGGGCAAACTCTAGCTGTTCCTGCGTTATTATACCCGCGCGGACAAGCTCCTCCCCTAAAAGCCTCTTGCCTCTATTTGTAGCCATTCTGCTTCGTTCTCCACCATATACCCGACAGAACTTCGCAGGGATCCCTACGAAGCCCCATTACGGTTTGACTATCGTAGCGAAGTAGGATATTTAGTTAGTATATCACGCGTTATACGACAACGCAAGCGCCGCGTTTTAATTATACGCTAAATAATTTTTTATACCTTTTACCATAATGGCAAATATCAGTCTTTTGTATTTCCAAAGGCTCCGTAAAAAAGGGACGACCTTAACATTTCTTACGTAAAATTTAAGGTACCCCGACAGCTGATATCGCGTCAGGTCAGCGCCGGAGATCGATTCCAGCTCCAGCGCATTACCCAATTGCTTATTATAATCCTCCCAATCGGGCGATAATTTCTTATACCCCATCGCTCCCTTAGCCGCCATTTCGGCAACCTCCGTGCCCGGGTAAGGCACCATTATACCTATAGAGACATGGTCCGTATTCAATTTTGCGGCAAAATCTATGGTATCTGCAGCGGTCTTTCTGGTTTCGTTGGGATGGCCTAAAATAAAATAACTCTGGGACTCTATCCCCGCCTTTTTAACAAGCCGGGCGGCCCGGATAAAATCTTCCAGCCTCTCCCCTTTTTTGATAACGCTCAACACCTGCTCGTTTCCGCTTTCGACCCCGAAGTCTATCTTGACGCAACCGGCCTCTTTCAATTTAGACAATATGGGTCCGTCGAGCAGGTGCGCGCGGGTCGTTATCCCCCACCTTAGCTTCCGGTTAAGTTTTGAGTCGATCAATAATCTTAAAAACTTGTCCAGCCATTCCCTGTAAAACCCGAAAGTTTCATCGTAAAAAAAGACTCTTTTCGCGCCGAACCTTTCATTTAAATATCTCAGCTCTTCTGCGACATTTTCCGGAGAGCGCACCCTCACCTCTTCACCCATCATCCTTGCGCAGAAGACGCATCCATACGGGCATCCCCGCGAACTCATGACAGGGAATATCCGCATTTTCGGGAAGAGGTCCCAGGCCGGAAATTTAAGGCTGTCTAAATCCGATATACGTGGGGCGGGAGAGACGAGAACGGCGTTGCCATCCTTCCTATAGCATACTCCCGGTATGGCGGGGACCGCCTCTTCATCGCCGTTAAGGATCGCTCTTGAAAGTTTGAGAAAAGCGCGCTCGCCTTCCCCTTTAACTAAATAATCGAAAGATGGGAAGCTCCGGATGGTATCGGCGGGAAGGCTCGACGCATGCACCCCTCCTATGACGATCTTCGTCCAGGGCGTTTTCTTCTTTATCTCTTCCGCCAGGGCGGCGGCTATCTTTATCTCGTGCGTAAAGGAGCTGATACCTACGATACGGGGATCAAGATCTAAAACAACCTTCACCAGATCATTGCGGTTTAACCTGGCGAGTTTTGCATCCAGGACCGCGCAGCTTAACCCGCCTTCGCGCAAGGCCGAACTTAAATACGCAAGTCCAAGATGGCCGTAAGGAGGAGCGTCATATTCCTCTACTATAGCGCGCACGGGAGGATTTATTAATACGACGGAAGTTCTTTCTTTCATATCTTTGAGATACTCAGGGCTTTAGCAGATCCTCGGCAGTTGCTCGCCCGATAACATGTCAACAAGCCTTTTACCGCCGGCGGCGGTATTAAGGTATACCCTGCCTTTATGTTCCTTTGTCACTTCTCCTATGATAGCGGCCTTTTTACCACAGCTATCGCCGCGGATAACATTAAGTACCCCGGCCGCGTCCTTCCTCCCGACAACCATTAAAAAACGTCCCTCGCAGGCAAGGTAGAGCGGATCGAACCCCAATAATTCGCATGCCTGCCTCACGCCGTTGCTTACGGGGATGGCCCTTTCCTCTAAACATATTCCGAACGGCCGGGAAGCCGTTATCTCGTTCAAGGTAGTGGCAACGCCTCCCCTCGTCGGATCCCGCATAAATCTGACTTTGTCCGATGCGGAGAAGACCTTGCGTATAAGTTTATTCAAGGGAGCGGAGTCCGTCTTGATCCCGGAACCGAATTCGATGCCCTCGCGCTGCGACAATATGGCTCTAGCGTGTTCGCCTATCGTCCCGCTGGCAATGATAACATCCCCCGGCCTTATCTCGCTGACCGACAGTTTTTCATAATAGACATCTCCCACGCCGCTCGTATTTATGAATATTTTATCGCAGGCTCCGCGCTCGACGACTTTCGTATCGCCCGTTACGATATCGACCCCGGCGCGCCCGGCGGCCTCTCCGGCGGACCTGATCACTTTATCCAGGATATTTTTATCGAGCCCTTCCTCTATGATAAGGCCCAGCGACAGAAATAACGGCCGCGCGCCGCATACCGAAAGATCGTTAACGGTCCCATGCACGGCAAGGCTCCCGATATCGCCACCGGGGAAAAATATCGGGCTGACGACATAAGAATCCGTCGTGAAAGCTATCCGCGCCTTTCCTATCCGCAGTATGGCCGAATCCTTCTTCTGGCGCAATATCGGATTATCGAGCTTTCTGATCATCGTCGAGTCGATAAGTCCATGCATCAGGGTCCCGCCGCTTCCGTGTGCCAATGTTATCTTTTCCATATTATCCCTATACGCTATCCGCTAAACGTTGCACGCTATACTTATAATACGCCGCGCATGTCCCCTCGCTCGAGACCATGCAGGAACCTACAGGATGCTCCGGGGTGCAGGCCCCGGCGAATAACTTGCATTCGGGAGGGGTCTTTAAGCCTTTTATGACATCACCGCAGATGCAGGCCCTGTTCTCTTTCGGAGTGGCTATCTTAGGCTTGAACCTCGACCCGGCGTCGAAATGCGCGAACTCTTTCTTTATCCTCAGGCCGCTTGAGCCGATCCTGCCTATGCCGCGCCACTCCGAGGGGCATTTTTCGAAGACTCTATCCATGGCTCTCCTGGCCAGGGCATTGCCTTCTTTACTTATTATTCTCGTATACTGTATCTCGATCCTGGGGCGGTCCTGCATAATAAGCATGAGTATAGCCTGCAATATATCGAGCGGCTCGAATCCCGTTATAACACAGCGTTTACCGCGGCGCGGTAAAAATTCATACGGCCGCGCTCCTATCACGGCGCTGACGTGACCGGGCAGCAAAAAACCGTCGATCGCAAGGCCCGGATCGCCTGTCAGGACTTTTAAGGCTTCCGGCATGGTCTTATGTCCGCACAGGACCGAATAATTACTTACCTTGTCTTTCTTTGCCAGGAGGATCGATCGCGCAACTGTCGGCGCCGTCGTCTCGAAACCTATCCCCAGGAAGACGACCTCTTTATCCTGATTACGTTTCGCAAGCATGAGCGCGTCGATACTTGAATATACCGCTTTAACGGACGCGCCGGCCGCCCTTTCTTTCTCAAGGCTCGAACGGGATCCGGGCACCCTGAACATGTCGCCGAAGGTAGCGATAATGACGTCATCCCGGCGGGAGATCTCGATCGCTTTGTCTATGAACTCGTTGGGCGTAACGCACACCGGGCATCCCGGACCCGAGATGAGCCTGATATTGTCAGGCAGTATGTCGCGGATGCCGTAGCGGAATATTGCCATCGTGTGCGTCCCGCAGACTTCCATAAAATTGTACATCCGGCATTCATCGACCGCGCCGCGGATCTGGCGCGCCACCTTGTCGATCAACCGCCTGTCCCTGAATTCGTCTATATACTTCATTTTACTTTTCCCTGTAAATTTTTCGGGTCCTGTCGTTATTGTGAAGGCTTTGTTCACGGCCTGAATTTTTTCGCCGTGCGCTACGGTTTACGTCTCGCGAATTTGCAGGAATTCCTTCGCTCCTATAGTAAAATTTTTCGATCTTACCGCAGGAATCCGATGAGGGATTCGTGCCGAGCGGGGCGTTAAAAGTTCGAGGCAGCGTACGAGAACTTTTATCGAGCGCAATTTTCACATGGCTGAAAATTGCGCGTCCCAGCGAGGCACAATCCCGAAATCGGATTACTCCGGGATGAAAAATTTTACAAATCTCTTAACGCGCGGAGAGTTTTTCGCGCTTCCGATCCCTTGATCTTCCCGATCGCGAATCCCGCGTGCATGAGTATATATTCACCCTGCTTGACGTTCTTCATCAGGGAGAAGTTCGCCTTCTTTCTGAGAGCGCCGGATTCAACGACTCCCTCATCGCCGTCTATCTTTATGACCTTCATCGGTATGCCTAAACACATCTTATCATCTCCCCGCGCCGATCACTCTGAGAATTTTTTAGTGCTTTCAAGCCACCGCAGAGCAAAAGACGGATCCTTGGTCTCATTACGCGCCTCGGCATAGAACCACAGGCCGGAGGCATCAATAATCACATAAACACCGTAATGGTATCCGGCAGGGCTCGGCTTGCTTAAATTTTCCAACCCCAGCAGTTCCCAGGAGGTTGCCTCGCCTTCATATACAGGTTCGCCGCCTGAATACGAAAATGGTATCCCGAGATATCCATTATACTGTATATAGTAAGCCCTTTCCGACGTGCGGATCGTCCCGAGAGCCGCGTATGCCTCGGAACGTTGCGCGCGCCGTACGAACCCCTGATACATCGGTACCGCGATAGCCGCGAGGATAGACACTATCAGGACGACCACGATAAGCTCGATCAAGCTAAAGCCCTTTTTATGCACAGGCAAATTCCCCGTTACCGGTTTCGTGTGTTCGCTATCGCTATCTGCCCTATAGGTATACCGGAATCGTTTGTAGAAACATTCTCGTGAGCGTAAACCTTTAAACCGCCCGAGCGTAATCTTTCTACCGTTCTCCCGACGAGATATCTATTCTGAAATACACCGCCGCTCAATACCACCTGTTTCACCTTAAACTTTTTACTCGCCCTTAAAACCGTTTCGGATATGAGCGCGGCCATCGTATTGTGGAATTTGGCCGATATAACGGACCTGTCGGTTTTTTTCGCGATATCCGCGACCACGCCTTTCACGATCCCCGTAGTCTGCAAAGAGTAGACGCTGTTCCTCTCTTCCGGATCAGCGATCCTTTCCAATTCAACGGGCAATTCCGCTTCCTTCGAAACGCGATCTATCCCCAGGACAAGGCTTCCGACCGCGTCGAATAGCCTGCCCGCGCTCGAAGTAAGCGGCGAATTTATATTTCTGTCGATCATCGCGATCAGCATCGCCAGGGTTCTTTTAGGCCATCGTCTTGTGATCTTCGGCAGGTCGGGCCCGAACGCACGATAGACGTAAGCCGCCGCCATGCGCCACGGCTCGCTTATGGCTCTCTCTCCTCCCGGCATAGGGATATATTCGAGGTGGGCGATCCGCCTGAAACTTTTTAAACCACCGACGAAAAATTCCCCGCCCCATATATTTCCGTCGGAGCCATAGCCCGTCCCGTCGAAAGCGACGCCGATAACATCGCCTCTTAAGCGATTGTCGACGATCGCCGAAGCGATGTGGGCCTCGTGGTGCTGCACCTTACATAACGCGCAGCGCCTGCCGGAGAGCGCGTAATCTTCGGCAAATCTCGCCGAGAAATAGTCCGGATGCAGGTCGCAGGCTACTATCTTCGGATCTATCCCGGACTTCTTCAAGTATCTCTTTAGAGCGCGTTCGTATTTTGTAAAATTATCGAGATCGCCCAGGTCGCCAAGACCGTCGACGAGGATAGCCTGCCTGCCTTTTGCAAAGGCAAACGCACCCTTCAGGTCGGCCCCGCAGGCGAGAATGGGCTTATGAACCGTAAATGGCAGCTTTATCCGTCGGACCATATAGAAGTATTATAACAAATAACTCCCCCGCCCCAATAGCTAAATTTTTCGATTACTCTGGAATGCGATGCGGCGACGTGGCCGGAAACCGAGGCGTCGGCTGCGAGGTACAACGCCGATGGTTTTAAGTGAACCGCTCGGCACAGCACATCCAGTTGGGGAAAAAAATTAGAATAGAAATACCGCGGCGGCGAGAACGGTGGAGTAGTTCCCCTCCGGGCCGATCACCGCAGATTGAGTTGTGTTTGAGGTGCGGATTATCTTATCGCTCAAGTGATATATGGCCTTATTCTCGTCCCAGGACTTGTCCTCGTCGAATTCGAGACCGAGAGTGGAGGCTAACATTTCCACCGCGAGGTCTTCGGCCAGGTCGCCTGCGACCTTTTCGTTCTCGCCGAAGGCATGGTGCTCGCTCAAATATCCGTACGCCTGCCTGTCGGCCGGGACGGCGCAACCGATCGCCGCCGCGATCAGGCGGTGGGGTTCGTTCCCACAGCATCTCGACATCACGGCGTAGGTTATCATCCCGGGATAGAGCTCTTTCAACCCCTCGTTCTTCGATATCACCTTGCATTCCGGCGGAAGTATGCTCGACACATGGACGAGGTTGCATTTTTCTATCCCCGCGTCGCGTAAAGCGAGCTCGAAGCTCCTGAGCTCCGCTTTGTGCGTTCCGACGCCTTTCGTGAAGAACATCTTCTTTGGAACGAGCAGATTCTTACGTGGAATGAGCAGCATTTGAGCTCCTATTTTTTCGTCGGGAAGACATACCCCAACAGCCTGTAGACCAGTTTCGCCGCGAAGAAGTCGGATGCTATCTGGCCCTTTATCGGACAAAGCTCCACGACGTCGAACCCGACCACCTTCCTGTCCTTCGAAACGTCCTTCAGCAGGTCGAGCGCTTCGTACCACCCAAGCCCGCCCGGTTCCGGCGTACCGACCGCGGGCATGATAGCCGGATCGAAGACATCGAGGTCTATCGAGATGTAGACGTTTTCGGTAAGATTATTCGTCGCCTTATCCTTCCACATCGGCGTATCGAGTATATCGTAGACGCTTATCGTTTTGACTTTCCCGTCCTGCTGAGACGCCAGGAAATCCTTCTCTTCTTTCGACATGCTCCTTGTTCCCACCTGAACTACCGGGCACATCTCGCTTATCCTGCGCGCCGCACAGCCGTGATTGAGCTTAGAACCGAAATATTCGTCCCTGAGATCGTTATGCGCATCGAGATGCAGCACTGATATGTTGGGGTGCATCTCCTTAAAAGCCTTGACCGCGCCTACGGAAACCGAGTGTTCTCCGCCCAGCATTACGGGAAATTTGCCCGTTTTTAAAAGTTCCAAAGTGGCCAGATAGACCTTTTCGACCATCTCTTCCGACGAGAGCTTTTCGACATCGAGGGGCGCCATGGTGTGGATGCCGATCTTGAATGTTTCCTGGTTGAGTTCGTCATCATAAAGCTCCAGGTACTTCGAAGCGTCGAGTATAGCGGCCGGCCCGAGAGAAGTGCCGTGGATATAGGTCGTCGTCTTATCGTAAGGGACCTGCATTATCGCGGCCTTCGCTTTTTTAAGTTCGTCGTCCAATCCTATAAAATTTTTCGTCTTATCGTCCATGAGTGATCATCTCCGAAACTTTTTTTGTCATCTCGAATATTTTGCGCGCCAGGCGCTCGTCAAGAGTTCCAACCCCGCAGCTCGGCGTAATAAGCGATGAGTAGCGATCTATCGGAAGAAGCCTTTGCAAAAGACTGTCGGGCGTCTCTTTTACGATGGCGTCTGATGTGGGTACTATCCCCCATGCAACTGTACCGCCCCTTATACAAAATTTTTCCAGTTCGTTCTTATACAGCAGGAATTCCTTGGTAAAATTATAGGCGTCAAAATTTATTATGTCAATATCTCTCGCTAAAATAGCCGCCCAGTCCGTATTGCCGCAGCAGTGCAGGCCGCAGGCGGCACCTTCATCCTTTATCGCTTTTATCAATTCATCGAGCCTTTCAAAAGCCGCGGCCGCATTGATATTGATATAGCTCGATCCCAGCGAGACGAGCGACGGCTCGTCTATGAATATGATCAC
>JAQURV010000036.1 GCA_029004355.1 Candidatus Omnitrophota bacterium | reverse complement strand
CTACAAAACAGTGCGCCTTTCTGAAGAACGCGTTCTTTATAAGGCTGAAGGACTTGAGCGAGGTCGACAGGATCTTCTTGGTCGAGCGCCACCTGATGAGCCCCGAGCATGCAAGGGACGCCGAATACAAGGCTTTGATCGTCGATCCTAAAGAGATAGTCAGTATAATGGTGAATGAGGAGGACCATCTCAGGGTGCAGGTAATGCAGTCGGGCCTTAACGTGAACGAATGCTGGCGGATAATAAATGAGATAGATACCGAGTTGAGCAAAAGCCTGCCTTTTGCTTTTTCGGCGAAATGGGGCTATCTAACCGCGTGCCCCACGTATGTGGGAACCGGATTAAGAGGTTCGACCATGCTCCACCTGCCCGCGCTCGTATTCACCGGCCAAATAGGCAAGATATTGCAGGCGATCGCAAAGCTCGGGATGAATGTTAGGGGTCTCTACGGCGAAGGGACTGAAGCGATGGGCAATGTATTCCAGATATCCAACCAGATATCGATGGGTATAGCGGAAGAGGATATCATAGATAATATCGAACGGATAACGAACCAGCTCATCTCCCGTGAAGATGCCACCAGGAAGATGCTGATGACGAAAAATAAGGAAGGCCTGTTCGACAGGATATCGCGCGCGTACGGGACGTTAAAGAGCGCGCATATAATAAATAGTAACGAGACGGTAGCTCTTCTCTCCGCTATCCGCCTGGGAGTGGATCTCGGGATAATAAAGAATATGGATAGAAGGACCGTCAACGAGCTCTTCATCCTTACGCAGCCCGCCCATCTGCAGAAACTTGAGGGTAAATTACTCAATGCAAATGAGAGGGACGTGAAAAGGGCCGAGATAGTCAGGAAGAGACTGAAGTAGGGTAAAACTATAATGACAAATGACAAAATCCAAATGACAAATCAAATCCGAAATCCCAATGTCAAATAATACAAATAATACCAGGTAAGGTTGGGATTTGGGATTTTGAATTTATTTTGTAGTATTTGTAATATTGGTAATATTTGATATTTGAGCTTTGACATTTGTTATTAAACTCGATATTTGCTTGATAAACCGTTGGAGGGCAGTAAAAGATGCCGATGTTCAATAGATTTACGGAGAGAGCAAGAAAAGTGATACTGTTGGCCAAGGAAGAGGCCAAGAGGTTCAATCATGATTATATCGGGACGGAGCATATACTGCTGGGACTGGTCCGGGAAGGTGAGGGTGTCGCCGCCGCCGTTTTGGCGAGTTTCGGCCTGAGCCCTGACAAGATAAGGCTCGAGGTCGAGAAGCTTGTGCAACCAGGTCCTACAACCGTCGTTTCCGGCGACCTGCCGTTTACACCGAAAGCGAAGAAGGTCATTGAGCTTGCAATGGAAGAAGCGCGCGCGCTTGGCCATAACTATATCGGAACAGAGCATCTCCTTCTCGGCCTGATCCGCGAGGGGGAGGGTGTTGCATCGCAGGTCCTGGTAAACCTCGGACTGGAACTGGAAAAGGTGAGGGAAGAGGTCATGAACCTTCTGGGTTCCGAGATCCCCGGCTACGAGATGGGGCAGAAGGTTTCCCACGCCAAGACGCCGGCGCTCGACGCGTTCGGAAGAGACCTTACGAAGCTGGCGAAGGACGGTAAGCTCGACCCGGTCATCGGGAGAAAAAATGAGATCGAACGGGTCATACAGATATTGTCGAGACGTACGAAGAATAACCCGGTCCTGCTGGGCGAGGCCGGCGTAGGCAAGACGGCGATAGTCGAAGGACTGGCTCAGAAGATAATTTCAGGAGATGTTCCCGAGATACTGAAAGATAAGCGTCTGATAATCCTCGACCTCGCTCTCATGGTTGCGGGAACTAAATACAGGGGGCAGTTTGAGGAGAGGATCAAGGCGGTGATGGATGAGATAAAAAGATCCGAAGACGTCATCGTCTTTATAGATGAACTTCATACTCTCGTTGGCGCGGGCGGCGCGGAAGGCGCCATAGACGCCTCTAATATACTGAAACCGGCCCTTTCGCGCGGCGAGATACAGTGTATAGGAGCGACTACCCTGGACGAATTCCGGAAACACATAGAGAAGGACGCGGCGCTCGAGCGACGCTTCCAGACGATAATGGTCGAGCCTCCAAGCGTAGATGAGACCGTTGAGATATTGAAAGGCCTCCGCGACAGATACGAGGCTCATCACCGGGTGAAATTTACGGACGAAGCGCTGGACGCGGCTTCCAAGCTCTCCGATAGGTATATAAGCGGCAGATATCTGCCGGACAAGGCCATAGACCTTATCGATGAGGCAGGCGCACGCGCGCGCCTTTCCGTTATGACAGCGCCGCCCGACGTAAAACATATCGAAGATAAGATGGCCGTTGTGAAACAGGAGAAAGAAGCGGCCGTGAAGAACCAGGATTTTGAGAAGGCGGCGAAATTCAGGGATGAAGAGAGAAAGCTCAAGGAAGAGTTTAACAGGATAAAAAAGGAGTGGAAGGACGCTAAGGGCAAGGTTGAGCCTAAGGTAACGGATGATGACATCGCGGTCATAGTTTCTAAATGGACCGGGATCCCCATATTGAAGCTCGAACAAAAAGAGCAGGATAAGTTCCTCAATATGGAAGAGGCGCTTCACAAGCGCGTCATCGGCCAGGATGAATCGATAAGCGCTATCGCGCACGCCGTTCGCAGGTCGCGGGCCGGCATTAAGGACCCGAGGAGGCCGATAGGCTCCTTTGTTTTTCTCGGACCTACAGGCGTCGGCAAGACTCTGGTAGGCCGCGCGCTTGCCGAATTTATGTTCGGTGACGAGGATGCCATCATACAGATAGACATGTCCGAATATATGGAAAAGTTCAATGTCTCGCGCCTTGTCGGCGCGCCTCCCGGCTATGTCGGCTACGAAGAAGGCGGACAGCTTACCGAAAAGGTGAGGCGCCGTCCATATTCGGTCGTTCTTTTAGACGAGATAGAGAAGGCGCATCCCGACGTATTCAACATACTGCTTCAAATGCTTGAAGAAGGCCGTCTCACGGATTCTTTCGGCAGGAAGGTGGACTTTAAAAACACCATCATTATAATGACCTCGAATATTGGCGCTGAAATGCTCAAGAAACAGGGCTCGATAGGTTTCAAATCCCAGTCCGACGATGTTACCTACCAGGCGATGAAAGAGAGGCTGCTTGACGAAGTCAAGAGGACATTTAAACCCGAGTTTATTAACAGGGTCGATGACATAATAGTGTTCAGGTCGCTTACCAAGGAGGACCTGGAACACATAGTCGAGCTGGAAGTGCGGGATGTCGAGTCGAGGCTTAAGGAGCAGAATATAAAGATAGACCTGACGAAAGAGGCGAAAGATTTTCTTATCGAAAAAGGGTTTGATAAGAATTTTGGCGCGAGGCCGCTGAAAAGGACGATCCAGCGTTTTCTGGAGGATCCTCTCGCCGAAGAGATAATAAGGGGAACTTTCAAGAAGGGCGGCCTGGTAAAGGCGACGGCGAAGGCCGACCATCTTGAGTTTAAGATGGTTTAATGAGGAATCTAAGGACAAGGAAAAAGTTCCGGTCTATCCTGTGGCTGCTTCTTGCTATATGTACAGTCCTTTTTATAGACAGCAGGATAGAAGCGTTTGTGCCTGAGCTGAAGAGCTTCGCCGAATCGAAGATAGAAGAGGCTCTGGGCGGGCGGATAAAGCTTTCCATCGGCGACGTGGACGGAGGCTTGCTGTATCCGGTCACTCTTAACGACGTAAGGATCGAGAACGGAAAAGGCGCGGCCATCCTGCCGTCTCTGGAGATAAGCAGTATAAAGACAAGCTACAGGATATGGGATATTGCCCGTGCCTTTACTTTTGCGCGAAGTGAGGACAGGAAAGCGGTCTCCTGGCTCCTGTCCGGCGTATCCCGGCTGGACGTAAGTTTTGCTACGCTAAATAGAAAAGTGTCCGGATTCGCAAGACTTACGAACGTCTCCGGAGAATTGACCGTTAAGGGGTATTTAAATTTACCATCCGGCGAGAGATGCGATTTCAACGGCAGAATAAAAGACGGTGCATATAATATCGAGATCAGGCCCGGCCGCGGCGTTATCAGCGCGAAGGGATACATATCTTCGAGCGGTTCCCTTGAGGCCGACTTTAAGGTAAATCATCTCTATCTCGGCGGCAATGACTTTGTCTGTGACGGGATATTGAAGAGTGAGATCGTCACGAGCGGCGTAGAAGTTAAGAAGCCGGTCCTGGAAGGCGTGATAGAGACGAAGAACAGCGTCCTTAATTACAAGCCCTTCCTTAATTTCAGGGCTGTATACAAAATAGCGGATTCCAATCTTTTCGTATCGGATCTTGGCCTTTCGGATATCTTTAAGGGCAGCGGAACTTTTCAGCTGAGGGAGCCGTTCAATACAAATGCCTCACTTACCGTGAACAACTTAAGTTTGAGCTGGCTTGCGGTGACTCTCGGGGCCAAAGACGCTTCCTCTGTTTCGGGAACGCTCAATGCCAAATGCAGTTTTAAAGGGCCCGTGGCGAAACTGCGGTCAAATATCGAGATGGAAGTGAAGAAGGGGACGATAGCGACACTTGCGTTTGAAAGCCTGAACGCGCGCTTAAAGGGCGAGGGGCCGATAATAACGATAGAGGATTCGCGCATAGTAAGAGAGAGCGGGTATTTTGTCCTTGCCGGGGAGATGGATTTGAGGAAGGCCGGCCCGGGCAGCATGTTCGCGAACATACGATTGGTAGGCGACGATAATGCTATAAGCTGGGATGGATGGGACACCAGTAAGGTGCTTAATATGCGGGAGATCAGGATGAAGAAGGCGATAAATAGCGATATAAATCTTGATTTCAAAAAGTTTGTCGCGGAAGACACTATAGACGAGAGCTTGAAATACGGCGACGAGGTACAGCTGGAGTATAAGCTGAATCCGAATGACAGCCTGACCGTGATGGTGGGCCAGGATAAAGATTTTGTGGGCATAGAACACAAGAATAAATTTTGATTTACGGCTGGAGATTACCGTATGAAAGGCAAGGGGTCTGTGAGGCGTTTTTTGGAGATGATCGGCAATCGGTTTATCGACTTCATCAGATATGCGGGCGGTATCTCGATCCTGATGGGTCAGACGCTCTTCTGGATACCGATGCCGCCATTCCGGCGCCGCCAGGTCTTCGAACAGATGGCCAAGATCGGGGTGGATTCTCTGCCGATAGTATTCCTCATAAGCATGTTTACCGGCATGGTGCTTGCGCTCCAGAGCGCCTACCAGATGCAGAGATTCTCGGCCGAAATGTATATCGCGTCCCTGGTAGCGTTCTCGATGACAAGAGAACTGGGACCCGTCCTGACGGCGCTTATAGTGGCCGGGAGGATCGGCGCATCCATAACGGCGGAACTTGGTACGATGAAGGTCACGGAGCAGATCGACGCGATGGAGACGCTGGCTACAAATCCCATAAAATATCTTGTCGTCCCGAGGTTCTTTGCGCTCATCGTAATGCTGCCGTTCCTTACGATCTATTCGGATATAGTGGGTGTCCTCGGCGGATACCTGATAGGGGTCTACAAGCTTGGCATCTCCCATGCGATGTATATGAAGAATACCTGGCAGCCCTTGAAATACAAAGACGTCTTCACCGGCCTTATAAAGAGCTTCTTCTTCGGCGTTATAATCTGTATAGTCGCCTGCTATGAGGGGATGACCGCGGAGGGCGGCGCCGAAGGCGTGGGGCGCGCGACAACGAGAAGCGTTGTAGTGAGCTTCATCCTTATAATAGCTTCTGACTGTTTCTTTACGGCGCTGTTCTATTTTGTCGCCAGATAAATAAATTGAGCGAAGGATCAAGATGATAGAGATCATAAATTTGTGCAAATCGTTCGACGGCCATAAGGTGCTCGACAACTTGAACCTTACTATAAATAGCGGCGAAACTACCGTTATTATCGGCAGGTCCGGTTGCGGCAAGAGCGTCCTTTTGAAGCATATAATCGGGCTTATGAGACCCGACTGCGGACAGGTGATTATTGACGGGAGAGATGTTACGAAGATGGATGAGAAAGAGTTGAGCGCGCTCCGCCTGAAGTTCGGGATGCTATTTCAAGGGGCGGCTCTATTCGACTCCATGAGCATTTATGAGAATGTGGGTTTTAACCTTATCGAACATACAAATGCGGGTAAGGCAGAGATAGACAGGGCGGTCAAGGAGTCCCTGGCGTTGGTGGGCTTGAAAGGGATAGAGGAGAAGAAGCCTGCGGAACTCTCCGGGGGTATGAAGAAACGCGTCGGACTTGCCCGCGCGATATGCATGAGGCCGCATATAATGCTTTACGACGAGCCTACTACGGGTATCGACCCTATAATGGGAGACGCCATCAATGACCTTATAGTGGAGCTGCACAATAAATTGAAAGTGACGGCCGTTGCCGTCACGCATGATATGACGAGCGCCTACAAGATAGCCGACAGGATCGCTATGATGTATAACGGAAAGATAATAGCGCGGGGCACCCCGGATGAGATAAAAAATACAAAAGATCCGGTCGTCCGGCAGTTTATTACCGGGGCCAGCAAGGGCCCGATAACGGAAGGCATAGATTTCGAGCATTTACTTAACGCGTAAACCGGAGGTAGGGATGGATAGTACAAAGACTTTTGAATTGAAGGTCGGATTATTTATAATGATAGGCGTTACGATCTTATTTTTTATCGTATTTTCGATCGGCGGGATGAATTTCTCGAAGACGGGTTATAAGATACGCGTACTCTTCAGTTTCGCCAATGGTATAGGCGGAACGGCACCCGTAAGGCTGGCAGGTGTAGGCGTGGGGCAGGTGCAGGGCATAAGGATCGTCCGCGACGAAAAGACCGCCGCTACCAAGGCCGAGCTCACGGTATGGATAAATGATAACACCAAGATAGAGGACGACTCCGTCGTGACCATAAATACTCTCGGGCTCCTGGGCGAAAAATATCTGGAGATCTTCCCGGGAACGCCCGGCACGCCGACTTTGCAGAATAACGATATGATCGTGGGGAAAGATCCGGTCCCGATGGAGAAATTTACGGATAACCTTGCCAAACTTACCGACTCGGTCACGGTGATAGTCGATAAGATCAAGAGCGGTGAGGGGACGTTAGGAAAGCTATTGATGGATTCGGCCGTGTATGACAACCTTGAGGCGTTTACCGCAGACATCAAAAAGCATCCATGGAAACTTTTAGTGAAACCCAGCGGAGACTAAGGTCTACTTCGCTCTTCCATGGCTGGACCGTAGTGGAGCTTCGTAGCACCGTATTCCTGCGAAGCCATGCTTGAGTTCGACTGTTGAATGGCGAAGCAGAAAAGGAGAGGCACTTATATGACTATTATAGCGATAAGAATATTTTTTATATTTCTATCGAGCGTGACGGGATATTACATCGGATCCCTTCTGGGCGACTTTCAGCCCGCGTGGGGGGTGGGCGGCATGCTGGTAGGTTTTGGCGGTTCCGTTTTGATAATATTGGTAGAGATGGCGATGAAGCGGTTCTCGATAAGAAACCTCTCCGCGGCCGTGTTCGGTCTTATCTTCGGGTTCTTTATGGCGTGGGTGCTTACCAGCGTCATGAAGCTTATACCGATGAGCCTGCAGCTATTCTCTTCGCTCCAGATAATCCTTATCCTTATATTCTGCTATCTTGGTATGGTGATAGCGATGAGGGGGAAGGACGAATTTAACCTGATAATACCTTATGTCAAATTTGTAAGACAGGACAAGAAAGACGACATAGTGATCCTCGATACAAGCGTTATCATAGACGGAAGGATCGCCGATATATTCCATACCCATTTCATCGAAGGGAGGATCGTGATCCCGAGGTTTGTCCTTAAAGAACTGCAGCAGATAGCGGATTCGCAGGATTCGCTTAAGCGTAACCGCGGCCGCCGCGGCCTCGATATCCTCAATAAGATCCAGAAGTCGGCCGAACTTGACGTGAGGATCCAGGAAGAGGATTTCCCTGAAGTGAAGGAGGTAGACGCGAAGCTCGTTAAACTTGCCAAGCTCCTGGGCGGCAAGATATTTACCAATGATTTTAACCTTAATAAGGTGGCGGAACTGCAGGGCATCACGGTCCTCAATATAAACGAGCTCGCCAATGCGCTCAGGCCCGTAGTCCTGCCGGGCGAACCGATGGAAGTGAGGATCTCTAAAGAGGGCAAAGAATATAATCAGGGGATAGCATATCTAGACGACGGAACTATGGTAGTTGTCGACAATTCCAAGCACATGATCGGGGCTACCACCAAGGTTATAGTTACGAGCGTCCTGCAGACGTCGGCGGGCAGGATGATCTTTGCGAAACTCGAAGACGCGCAGAGGCCGGGAGGCTGGAAGTCGAAATGATCCGGCCCCGCGTAGTTGCGATCGTCCCGGCCGCAGGAACCGGCAGGAGGCTCGGCGCGGGCAGGAAGAAACCTTTCGTTCTTCTGGGAGGCAAGCCGCTCGTAAGCTATGCGTTGAGGGCTCTGGACGCCTCGAACGATATAGACGGCATCATAGTGGCGTGTGAAAGTTCTTCCATAGGCCGTATTAGAAGTATTGCGAAGCGATATCGCATATATAAGCTCATTGACGTAGTTGCGGGGGGCGCGACGCGTTTTGAATCCGTCCGTAATTGCATGTCGAGCCTTGTCGGCTCATTCGACGTTGCGCTTATCCACGACGCGGCAAGGCCGTTTATTGACGGGGCGATGATCAAACGCTCCGTAAGGGCGGCGTGGAAGTTCGGCGCCTGCATAGCGGCTGTTCCGGAAAGCGATACGGTCAAAGCTGCCAACGGAGCCCTCTTTATTGAGCGGACGCTCGACCGCGAGAAAATATTCCGGGCCCAGACGCCGCAGGCGTTCAGGTACTCGCTCATAAGAAAGGCCTACCTGGGCAGGCGAAGCATCGGCGCTACCGATGATGCGAGCCTGGTGGAAAGAGACCGGCCCGTAAAGATAGTCGAAGGTTCGTATAAGAATTTAAAGGTTACCACGAAAGAAGATCTTAAAATTGCGGAGGCGTTTTTATGCGGATAGGTATCGGTTATGACATACACCGTCTTGTCGAAGAGAGGCCGCTATTTCTTGGCGGCGTTGAAATACCGTATATTAAAGGCCTCCTGGGATATTCGGACGGCGACGTGCTTCTGCATGCGATCGCGGATGCGATCCTCGGCGCTATGGCGCTTGGGGACATCGGGCAGCATTTCCCGGACAGCGACCCGCAATACAAGAACATCCGCAGCAGGGAACTTGTAAAGAAGGTCATGGCGATAGTGCGCGAAAAGAAATTTGTACTGAAGAATGTAGATATCGTGATCCTGGCTGAGGAGCCGAAGGTCTATCCGTTTAAGGATAAGATGCTGGATGAACTGGAAGCAATGCTGGAAATAGGGCGGGACTATATAAATGTGAAAGCGACGACCAATGAAGGCGTAGGTTCTATCGGAAGGGGCGACGCGATAGCCGCATATGCGGTTGCATTATTGGAAGAACGGGGTGATGCTCGATGACGACGTGCCTTATTTTGCTGCTGGTCCTGGTCTCGGCATACATCCTTTTCTGGCTCATCGCGGCAGCGATATTCCGGAAAGAGATATCTTCCGTTTTTGAGAGAGACCCGGCAGCGACCAACTACCTGGAGGTCCTGCTTACATATTCGGGCTTGCACGCCATTGTCTTCTACAGGACCGCGCACGTCCTCCTGAAGATGGGCATACCTTTCTTCCCGCGCTGGATATCCCAGATGGGGCGTTTCTTCACCGGCATAGAGATACATCCCGGCGCAGAGATAGGAAAGGGCTTTTTCATAGACCACGGCATGGGAGTCGTTATAGGCGAGACTACCATAATCGGGGATGACGTCCTGCTTTACCAGGGCGTGACGCTGGGCGGGACCGGGAAAGAACGGGGGAAGCGCCACCCCACGATCGGGAACAATGTCGTAGTCGGGGCAGGAGCCAAGGTCCTTGGGAATATAATCGTCGGTGATAATTCCTATATAGGTTCTAACGCGGTAGTCATAAAAGACGTCCCTCCGAATTCTACGGTGGTAGGCGTGCCGGGAAGGATCACGAAGCAGGAAGGCAAGAAGATAGACCTCTCCCTGGACCATATCCACGTCCTCGACCCCATTCTCCAGGAAATCGACGAATTGAAGGAACGGATAAAGAAGCTGGAGAAATGAAGATCTACAATTCGTTAACACGGAAGAAGGAAGAATTCGTACCGCTAGAGAGCGGCAAGGTAGGTCTCTACGTCTGCGGCCCCACCGTTTACGATGAACCTCACATAGGCCATGCCAGAAGCGCCTACATATTCGACTGCATAAGACGATACCTTGAATATAAAAACTATAAAGTGAAATTCGTAAGGAATGTTACCGATGTCGATGATAAGATCATTGAGAAAGCGAAAAAAGTCGCCGGTCACCAGTCGCCAGTCACCAGTCTGGCGGAGGCGGTGAAAGAGATATCGAAAAAATATCTGGATTCTTATCATAAAGATATGGCAACGCTCGGGATACTTCCGCCCACAAAGGAACCGAAAGCGACCGAATATATAAAGAAGATGATAAAGTTTATAGAGCTGCTAATCGAAAGAGGGGCGGCTTACACCGCGGAAGGCGACGTCTATTTCGATATAAAGAAGGCAAAAGACTACGGTAAGCTCTCGAACCAGAATTTAGGGAAGATGGAAGTGGGCGCCAGGATCGCACCGGGTGAGAAGAAGAGGGACCCTCTCGACTTTGCTCTCTGGAAGGCGGTCAAAGAGGGAGAGCCTTCGTGGCCGAGCCCCTGGGGGCCGGGAAGACCGGGCTGGCATATAGAATGCTCGGTCATGAGTTCGGACATCCTCGGCGGCGAATTCGACATACATGGCGGCGGTATCGATCTCATATTCCCGCACCATGAGAATGAGATAGCGCAGTCCGAAGGCGCCGGCAATAAGTTCGCCAGATACTGGATACATAACGGCCTTCTGACGATAGACGGTGAAAAGATGGCCAAGTCGCTCGGCAATTTCATATCGATAAAAGATTTTATAGCAAAAGAGAAAGACGCGGATTATCTTAAACTGCTCTTCCTGAACACGCATTACAGGCATCCCGTCGATTATACTAAAGAGAAGATCGATGAGATGAAGGCGCAAAAGGAGAGGTTCCTGATCCTGTTTGACAAGCTGGACAGGATATTAAAAGGTCACAAGTCACAAGGCACAAGTCACCGGCTTACTGCCGGGGTGAAAGCTATTAAAGACCGGTTCGAGGAGGCGATGGACGACGATTTTAATACGCCTCTTGGCCTGGCGGCGCTATTCGATCTCGTTACGTATGCCAATAAGATCATACAGACCAAGGAAGAGCTCACAAAAGATGAGGCCGGAGAATTACATGCGATAAAAGAGCTTATCCTGGAACTGACCGGCCTTTTCGGCTTAAAGCTTTCAGAAGCCGCGGAGACGGGCGGATTGTCCGAAAAAGAGATCACCGAATTGGTTGAAGAGAGAAACAAGGCGCGTGCCGCAAAAAATTTTAAAAGATCGGACGAGATAAGAAATGCCCTTTCGGACAAAGGCGTGATACTCGAGGACGCTAAAGACGGGACGGTATGGCGCAAAAAAATTTGAAGAAGGGCATATTCATTACATTTGAAGGCCCTGAAGGCTGCGGCAAAAGCACGCACGCGCGCCTTCTTTACGATTTTCTGCGGAAGAGGTCATATAGCTGTCTCTTAACGCGCGAGCCGGGCGGCACAAAGGCCGGGGAGGCGATACGGCAGATATTGCTCCATTCCGACGGCGTTAAGATGTCGGACCTGACAGAGTTATTCCTTTTTGAAGCGGCGCGTTCGCAGATAGTCGGAGAGCTGATACGCCCTAATCTTGCGAAGGGCAGTATCGTGATATGCGACAGGTTCAGCGACGCGACCATATGTTATCAGGGATATGCGGGGGGAGTCGACATCAAGGCGATAGAAAAATTGAATGCCGTCGCGACCGGAGGGCTGAAGCCGGAGCTTACTATTTTACTCGATGTCGACACCGTTACGGGCCTTGCCCGGGCCAAGGCCAAAGGCATCGACAGGATGGAGGCCAAAGAACTCGCTTATCATAAACGCGTAAGGGCGGGCTACCTGAAACTTGCGCGGCAGTATCCCGGAAGGATCAAAGTGATAAAAGTCGAAGGTACGATCGGCGAAACTCAAGCTGTTGTAAGACGAGAGGTGGAGCGTGTCGTTCAAAGATATCAGAGGGCAGGATAGCGCGGCAGAATTCCTGAAGCGCTCTGTCAAAAATAATAAAGTATCGCACGCGTACATATTCGCCGGTCCTTCGGGCGTCGGCAAGAAGTTTGCGGCGATAAATTTCGCCAAAGCGGTCAATTGTCTTGACCCGAAAGACGGCGATCCATGCGATTCCTGCGTCCAGTGCAAAAAGATAGACGCGTCCAATCATCCCGACGTCCTCATATTTTCTCCGGCAAAGGAAGACGCCAGCTTCGGCATAGATAAGAT
The DNA here is from genome assembly GCA_029004355.1 of Candidatus Omnitrophota bacterium. Taxonomy (GTDB): domain Bacteria; phylum Omnitrophota; class Gorgyraeia; order 2-01-FULL-45-10; family 2-01-FULL-45-10; genus FEN-1322. The sequence continues at coordinate 1,136 of JAQURV010000036.1, read as the reverse complement.
ACGGCTCCTGACAAAGCAGATCGGTATGAAACCGTACGAGGGCCTGAAGAAGGTCTACATCCTGGATAGCGCGGATTCCATGACACAGGAGGCGCAGAACTCGCTCCTGAAGACGCTGGAAGAGCCGCCGCCGGAGTCGGTCCTGATACTGATCGCGGAAAGCTTTACGGCCGTATTTGCTACGATCCGGTCCCGCGCAGAGAAGGTGAGGTTCTTCCCCGTCGCGGACAAGGAGACCCTGGCGATATTGACGGATATCCACAAGATAGATAAGGAGAAGGCCGTGATCCTGGCCAGGGTTTCATCAGGCTCGATCGGTAAGGCGCTCAAATACAATACGGACGATTTTTTTAAGGCCCGCAAGCAGATGATAGATGGGTTGGAGAAAGGAACGCTTGCCGATCTGGATTTTGACAATCTGCCGCGGTCGGAATTGAGGTTTCGTCTCGACGTGATCCTGACGTGGTATCGCGATGCGCTGGTCGCTAAGGCAGGCGCGCAAGGGTCTTCGGAACTGGTCAATGGCGACAGGCTTGGGCCGATCCGGGAATTTGCCGCGCGTTCAAGCTTCGAAGCGCTCAACAATATGATAGAGCAGGTCATCCTGACGGGCTCATTTTTAGATGAGAATGCGAATCCGAAACTGGCGATGAGCGTCTTAGGGATGAATTTACACTAGAACCGGGGGTATGATAATGTACGAAGTCGTTCAGATAAGACTTAGAGAGGCTGGGAAGATAACATATTTTTCGCCGGGCGGCATGCGTTTTAAAGTCGGTGAGTATGTTATTGTCGAGGCCGACAGAGGGCTGGATTACGGGCAGGTGCTTTCCGAGACCGAAGCGATCCTCGATTCCGATATCGACGAACCTTTAAAGAAGGTCATCCGGAAGGCGAACCCGTGGGACATGCACCAGGTAGAGAAGAATAAGAAAAAGATAAAAGAGGTAATGGATGCGTGTTCCAGGAAGATACAGGACAGGCGCCTTCCCATGAAGCTGATAGATGCGGAGTTTTCTTTTGATCGTTCGAAGATCGTATTTTACTTTACGGCTGACGGGAGAGTCGATTTCAGGGATCTCGTTAAAGACCTGGCGAATGTTTTTAAGACGCGGATAGAGCTGAAGCAGATAGGC
>JAQURV010000035.1 GCA_029004355.1 Candidatus Omnitrophota bacterium | reverse complement strand
AGATGCTCAAGGCTCTCGGTTATAAGACCGAAACGTCCCATCCGTCTCATTTGACTACGTATGCGCGTAAATGAACTCTGTGTATTGGATTAATCCCGGGCCAGGCTGGTAACTGAGATGAGGCGCGCTTCGCCGTTGCCGGTGTTCTTAAAGTGGTGGGGCGCGGAAGAGTCGAAATATATCGTGTCCCCGGCAGCCAGGTTATAACTTTCCTCGCCTATCTCCGCTTCGATCTTTCCGTCTAAAACGTAGATGAATTTCTCGACGCCGTGGTTGCCTTCTTCGGTGCCGGTCCGGCCGCCCTTAGCAAGCGTGATGAGCAGCGGCAGCATAGTCTTATTCTGGATGTTCGAGGCAAGCATTACCGACGAAGATTTCTTGTCATGGACGGAGACCTTATGAGCGGTTTCCCTGGGCCTTACCTCCAGAAGTTTTTTGGAGGAGGGGAGTTCTTTATAAAGGTCGGTAAGGACGATGCCGAGGGCCTCGCATATCTTTATGTGCGATTTCAACGTGCCGACCATCTTGCCGTTCTCGATCCTGCTCAAAGTGGCAAGCGCGACCCCCGATCTTTCAGACAGCTCAAGAAGGGTCATCTGTTTCTCGCCGCGCATCCTGTGTATGATCTCTCCGATATGCATGTAATAATTATACTGCCTGTTTGCTGATTTGTCAAGGAAGTTGCGGTTAAGCAAAATGCTACATGTTAGGAATGAAAAACTGAGAAAGGCTGCCTTGCCTTTTCAGAAAGATATGATATACTTACTTTTACCGACGAGACAGGTAAAGAGATGACAGAGAATCCTGCACAGGAAAGACGACGTTACGAACGATACCCCATCTATTGTCCTCTGGAATACAAGGCAGAGGATGAGCAGCCAAAAGAGTCTTCCATAACCCTGAATATTTCAGAAGGCGGAGCCCTGATATCGGCCAGGCGCGATCTTACGCCGGCCTCCAACGTCATAGTGAAGATGAAGTTCAGGGACGAACTGTTCTTTATACTCGGAAAGATCAAGCACGCAAAGCGGGATGAGAACGGCGATGCGTATGAAATAGGCGTTGAGTTCTGGGACAGGCCCAAGACATTTGTGAAAAAATTCTATGAAGAGCTTGACGGTATAAGGGATTACCAGAGGAGATACAGGGAAGAGCAGGCGGGCGAGATATCGCTTGCCGAGGCTTCGCTCAACTGGTATAAGGATACCTGCGACTAACCTGCCTGCAGTAGATCCAAATCATAAAAAAGTTGACAAGTTCTCATTCTGCTGATATACTTAACTATGTTGATATTTAAGGCGGTTAAATATCAGGAGGGTTAAAGATGGCGCATATGCCCCTAGCAGAATTTGCCGATAAGGTCACTGAGATAATGCCGGTCATCATGCGGGAATTCCTTAAAAAGGAGACGGAAGAGTTTTACAAGGCGAAGATAACTATCCCTCAACTGGTCGTTCTCGATATGCTTGTCCGCGAGGGCGAATTGAGGATGTCGGATCTGGCCCGGCTCATGAACGTAACTACGGCGGCGACGACAGGCATAGTCGACAGGCTCGTGAGAGAAGGGTATGTAGCCAGGGAAAGCGATGCGGAAGACAGGCGTATTATTAAGGTAAGGCCGACTGCTAAAGGGATCAGGATAGTAAAGTCAGCTAATGAGCATAAGAAGGCGATCATAGTCAAGATGTTCAGCGTCGTGTCGGATACCGAACGTGAGGAGTACCTGAGGATACTGACGGTTGTGCGGGATAAGATGAGGGACCTGAAGAGTTGATATTTTTATGAAGAAGATAATACTATTTATCGTAATATGCGCGCTTATACTTAGTTGCAGGCCGACCGCTGTGATGAGCGAAGGTACGCCGGTATCGGCGAAGAACCGGAAGGCCGTTGAAAGTGAACGGGCCGCTCCGGTTGCCGCGGCGCCAGCGCCTACGCCGGCATCGACGCCAGCGCCGGCGCCTGTCGAAGCGGCCGCGAAGCTTATCAGGGCGGCCGTAGCGCCTGTGGTCGAATACACGCCGCGGACGGCAGGGCCGGAAGACGAGGCGGGGATGCCTGTCTACATGAGCGGGCCGGCATATGGCGACAAGTTTGTCCCGCCGCCGCTCCATCCCGAGGTGCAGGTCCAGGGCGCGCTTACGCTCACTGATTGCTACCGGATGGCCCTTATCCAGAGTGAAATTATCGCTATCAATATCGATCTCATAAAAGAGGCCGACGCGCATTTCCTGGAGGCATTGTCGATAATGCTTCCTCACGTTTCTTTTGTTTCGCTCGATTATCAGGAGACGATACCGGCGGATGCGGGCACGACCTTCGGTTCTCTTAAACCTTCAAAAAGTTCTACAAGAAATTTTAATCTCAAGCAAACCCTCTTTAACGGGTTCAAGGCGATAGCGGGCATAAAGGGAGCGAAATACGAGAAGACCCAGCGCACGGATGAGAAGATAAGGGCTGAGCAGCTTCTTCTTGTCGATGTCGCCAATGCCTTTTATCTATTGAAGGAGAAGAGGGAGGATCTCAAGGCGCTGGCGAAGACAAAAAAGGCGCTTGTTAATCGCGTCAAAGAGCTCATTGCCCGCGAGAAGCTCGGCAGGTCGAGGCCGAGCGAAGTCGTAAATGCAAAGACCCAGTTCTACGGCGTCGTTGCCACTATAGAGGTGGTCAGGAGCCAGGAGGTGCTGGCGCGGCAATTACTGGAATTCCTGGTCGGCCAGCCGGTCGGCAAGATCGAGGATACGTATTCGTTCCCGATCAAACTGATGTCGGAAGAATACTATATCTCGAAGGCGCCATCGCGGCCGGACGTGGAAGCTACCAAATTCGCATGGCAGCTGATGAAAGAGAATATAAGGGTCGTTGAGAGCGACTTTCTTCCGGAGGCGAGTCTCAACGCAAATTATTATACCCAACGCACGGCCTTCGATAAGGGTACCGATTGGGACGTGGCGCTTAATGTGACTGTGCCAATATTCGACGGTACGGAAGTCCTGGGTAGATCGAAGACCGCTCACCTGCAAGCCGACGAAAGCATGCAACTCTACCACAGGACAAGACGCCAGGCGCCGTACGACATAAAGAATTCCTTTGTGAACCTGGTCACCGCCATGCAGGTCCATGATACTTTAAGGAAGGCCTATTCCACGGCCAAGCTCAATTACTATCTGCAGAAGAAAGATTACGAGAGGAGCCTTGTAAATAACCTCGAAGTCCTCACCTCCATCCAGACGCTGGAGGACGCTGAGAGGAGTTATATTCATGCTTTGTACGAAGCCAAGCGCGAGTACTGGCAGTTGCGTGTTGCTATCGGTCAGAGCGGAACGGAGAGTTTAAATGACGCTTTCTGACCTGTCGATCAAAAATCCCGTATTCGCGTGGATGCTGATGGCGGCTCTCGTCATATTCGGCATCATATCCTATAGCCGGCTGGGCGTGGGCCAACTCCCGGATATCGACTTCCCGATCGTCTCTATAAATTTGACCTGGGAAGGTGCGGCGCCCGAGGTCATGGAGACGGACGTCGTAGACGTGGTAGAAGACTCGCTTATGAGCATCCAGGGTGTGCGTGAAGTGTCGTCATCCATGCGGCAGGGTGCGGCGACGATCACGGTCGAGTTCGATCTTAACAGGAACATAGATGTTGCCGTCCAGGACGTTAAAGCCAAGATAGACCAGGCGCAGAGATCGCTCCCCAAGGACCTTGACCCTGCCATAATAACTAAGGTCAATCCCGAGGACCATCCTATCATCATGATCGCCGTATCTTCTTCGACGATGCCCCTCCGTGACATAATGACGTATGTTAAGGATCACCTAAAGAACCAGTTTGCCACGATAGACGGTGTGGGCGACATATTCATGGGAGGATTCGCCGAGCGGAACCTGCGGGTATGGGTCGACGCTAATAAGCTGGAGGCCTATCAGCTCACCGTGCAGGATGTCGTAGACGCCGTAAAGGCAGAGCACGAGGAGGTGCCCGCGGGCAGGATCGAAACGCCCGTCAAAGAATTTAACGTCAGGGTCATGGGCGAGGCGGTAACGACTAAGGAGTTCGAAAATCTGCTCATCCCAAAAAGGTCGGGACAGCCGATATTCACGCCGATCTATATGAAAGAAGTCGCTTCGATCGAAGACGGGCTCTCCGACATCAGGAGGATAGCGCGGTCCAATAAGCAGCAGACCGTGGCGCTGGGCATTTTAAAACAACGCGGCGCAAATGAGGTCGATGTCGCGCACAATGTAATAAAGCGCCTGGAAGAGATCAAAAAATTCAAACCCAAGGATATCGAACTGGGCGTCCGTTATAACAGGACCAAGTTCAGCGAAGACTCTATAAAGGAACTGATCTTCACGCTCATCCTTTCGGCGCTCGTTACGTCATTAGTATGCTGGTTCTTCCTCGGCTCATGGAGCGCTACTATCAATATATTACTTGCCATCCCGACATCTGTTCTCGGGACGTTCATAGTCATATACTTCCTGGGGTTCACGCTTAATACATTTACCGTCTTGGGCCTGTCACTCGCAATAGGTATAGTCGTCGACGATGCCATAATGGTCCTCGAGAATATCGTGCGATACCGCGAAAGGGGCGTCGATAAAGTCACGGCCGCCCGCCTGGGCGCAAAGCAGATCACTTTTGCCGCTCTTGCGGCGACGATCGCGCTCATAGCCATATTTTTGCCAGTCGCGTTCATGTACGGCATTATCGGAAAATTCTTCTTCCAGTACGGCGTGACGATATCCGTAGCTGTCGCGCTTTCGCTTTTAGAGGCGCTGACGCTTGCCCCTATGAGATGCTCGCAATTTTTAGAAGTCGGCACCCGCCATACATTTATAGGCAAAGGCGTGGACGCGGGCTTCAAGAACCTGGCCGCCGGATATCATTGGCTCCTTGGTAAGGTGTTAAATAAGAGATTCATCGTTGTCATACTTGCTCTGGCATTCTTTATCGGGTCGATCCTATTTCTTGGAGCTATCCGCAAAGAGTTCCTGCCGTCCCAGGATATGAGCATGTTCATGTGTCGTCTCCAGACGCCGGTAGGTTCGTCCATCACGCTTACCGACGAGCGTTTTAAGAAAGCCGAAGATTTTATAATGTCGCGTCCGGAAGTGGTATCGTACTTCTCTCTGATCGGCGGATTCGGCGGCGGTGAGGTCAATTCCGGCATCATGTTCATATCGTTAAAGGAGCCAAAGGAGAGGCCCGTCGTCCCCCCTAATAAACACCCGCTTTCGCAGGGCGAACTTATGGCCCTGTTCAGGACGGAACTGAATAAGATACCGGATATCAAAGCAACGATGCAGGACCTGTCGCTGTCAGGTTTCTCGGCTCAGAGAGGATTTCCCGTAGAGCTTTCTATCCGGGGTCCGGATTGGGAAAAACTGGCGCAATATTCCGAAGAGATCCGCGAAAAGATGGAGAAGTCGAAGCTTGTCATGGACGTCGATACGGACTTTCTGGCCAAGATCCCGGAGATACGGGTTACGCCTGACAGGCAGAAGGCCGATGACAGAGGCGTCAGCGTGACGAATATAGGCAGCGCCATCAACGCTCTTATAGGCGGAGAGAGGATCGGCAAATACACTAAAGACGGCCGCCGCTACGATGTAAGGGTGAGGCTCGTGCCTTCGCAGCGTACCGAGAACGAGGACATAGAACGCTTGTGGGTCTGGAATAACAGGAACGAGCTCGTCCAGCTCAAAAACGTCGTCAATATAACGGAGAAGCTCACGCCTTTGACAATAACGCGGCGTAACAGGGAGAGGGCCATTACTATATTCGCGAACATCGCGCCGGGCAAGTCGCAGACAGACGCGCTTAAAGAAGTGGAGAAGATAACCAAGAGCATACTCCCGGAAGGTTACAGGGCGGTCTTTTCGGGGAGCACGCAAACCTTCAAGGAGTCATTCTCGAGCCTTTTACTGGCATTCTGGCTGGGTATCTTGATCGCGTACATGGTGCTCGCTTCGCAGTTTAACAGTTACCTGCATCCACTGTCGGTCCTGATCGCTCTTCCGTTCAGCATATCCGGCGCGTTCATAACTTTGTGGCTCTTCAATCAATCGCTCAATATATACAGCATAATAGGTATAATACTTCTCATGGGTATAGTGAAGAAGAACTCGATACTGCTCGTAGATTTTACGAACCAGCAGCGTGAAGCGGGTCTGGACGCCCGCCAGGCACTGCTGAAAGCATGTCCTACAAGGCTCCGTCCGATACTCATGACATCTGTCGCTACGATCGCGGCAGCCGTGCCGCCCGCTTTGGCCATAGGTCCCGGCGCAGAGACCCGCATACCGATGGCGATCACGGTCATAGGAGGCGTCATAGTCTCGACCTTATTTACGCTGCTTGTCGTACCCTGCGTCTATAGCCTATTCTCGAAGCTGGAGCGCAAGCGTTACGACATAAAGTTCGAAGAACTCGACGAGAAGTCCGAACTCGCCGCCATGTCGAAAGGCAACATCTAAATACCGCATTTGAGTAATATTAAAATTCTTGTTGACAAAAAATTAAATAGATGATATCCTGCACCTCTTAACGAGGTAGTCCCTCTCCGCCTTCGGCGGATCGGGACGATTTGTCCGGAGTTAATATGTACAAATCGGAGGATATCATGTTCAGTAAAACCGCAGTTACTGTGCTTGCCCTGATCTTTCTGTCCGTATCGGCGTCTTCTCAGGAGGTATGGGTGGGTAAAGACGGCAACATAAAGAACGTCGATGCCCGCGCGATGGTAATAGAGGAAGACGGCGCGTATCTCGCCACACGGACAGGGCTCTACAGGTCGAGCGACATTTCGCAGGGTGATAAGTGGGAGGAGGTATTTTTGCTTCCGCCCGGAGAGAACGAAGTGACTTCGCTGGCCGTCCGGGGGAAGGCCGTCCTTCTTGGAACGCGCCGCGGGCTCTTCAAGTCCGAAGACGGCGCCAAGAACTGGCGAAATACATTCCGAACCATAATCCCCGAAAAGAGCAACATCCTTTCCATCGATATATCCAGGTACAATCCAAAAAAAGTCATCATTGCTACGGCGAAGGGTATCTTTTTAAGCGAAGACTTCGGTTCGAGATGGCAGGAGATAAGCGCAAACCTGCGGAACCGGCGCATAAAGTGCGCGGTCCTTAATAAAAATGTCATCTACGCGGCCGGCGACGGCGGGCTATATATAAGAAGGCCGGAAGGAGCAGGATGGGAACGGATATATGTCGATAGCGCACCCGAGGGCGCGGATGCCGGCATTCCGGAAGGCGTGGCGGAGACTTTCGAGGCCGAGGAGCCGCTAAGCGGCGGTGTCAATTGCGTAACGATAAAGGGCTCGAGGATATACATAGGCGTCGATAAAAATATCTTCTATTCGGATGACGAGGGGAAGTCCTGGAAGACGCTTCCCGCCGGCGGCCTGGCCGGTACCGTCAATTACATCCTGATCTCGAAAACCACGGAAAAACTATTTTGCGCCGCGACAAAAGGTGTTTTCGAATTTGATGAGAAGAAGAACATCTGGTCGGAATTGTATAGAGGGATGGACAAAGCCCGCAATGTTACGAGCCTCCTTTTTTGCGGCGACGACGAAAAAGCCTTATGGGCGGTAACGGAAAGAGGCTTGTATAAGATGGAGACCGGCCGGTACGCGGGCGGCCAATATATCGATATCGAGAAGAATCTTAAGTCTTTTAAGATAGTATTCGATAACGAGCCGACTTTCAGGGAGTTACAGCAGGCGGCGATCAGGTTCTCGGACGTGAGCCCCGAAAAGATAAGGAGCTGGCAGAGGGAGTCGAGGCTGAAGGCGCTTGTGCCGAAGGTCGCGGTAGGCGCCGGCAACAACCGGTCCTCGAATACCGAGATATATACAAGTGCCACGCGGGAATATGCGGTGGTAGGGCCGGAGGATTACTCCAGCAAACTTGACTTCTCGGTATCATGGGATCTGGGCGGACTCATCTGGAGCGACGATCAGACCAATATAGACGTCCGCTCGCGGCTCAATACCCAGTTGAGGAACGATATCTTAGACGACCTGAGGCGCGCCTATTACGAGCGGAAGCGCCTGCAGTTCGAACTCATAGCGTCGCCTCCGAGAGATCCGAAGGCGCGCTTCGAAAGGGAACTGCGCATCCAGGAGCTTACTCAGTCTATCGACGACCTGACCGGCAATTACCTTTCGGATAATATGAAGAAAGGGACGGTGGGGCAGTGAGGGGAAATAGGGGACGTGTCATTCAGGGACACACAACTCTGATATAAATATTTTTGTAAAAGCGGCAGTTCTGAGTTATAATATTGATACTATGATCAATCGCTACATAACTTCGTTACTATTGGCATTGTGCCTCATGACAATAGCCGCGCCGTGCCGGTGCCAGGATAGCGTTGATAAAGGCGCTATCTATTCGGTCCAGGGCGAAATAACGTCCGTGGACACGATCCAGGGTGTCATTACATTGAGATGGATGGAGAGCTTCCCAGTAATAGCCACCAAGGAGATCGTCCTCAAGGTACCCCAAGACCTGCAGATCGCTAAAGGCGCAGAAACGATAGGGGTTTTAGATATAAACCAGTTTGACCGGGCGATGATCCAATATAGGATGTCTAAAGCAGGGGAATTACCTGTAGTTGTGAGCATGACGATCGAACCTTCTGATTAGCCGATTTTTTTTCTTGACAAAAATTCGTATATACGTATACTTAAGGGTGTTAACAGTTAGATCTTTCCTTTGGAGTCCCTACTATATTCTAACCTAATAAGGCTTGCCGTGTAATGTCCGGAAAGAAATTATTTCTTATCGATGGAAATTCATTCTGCTACAGGGCATTTTATGCCATAAGGGCGCTCACCAATTCCAAGGGCCAGCCTACGAACGCCATATACGGTTTTGTGACGATGCTCAATAAGATCGTCAAGGACAATAAGCCAGATATGCTGGCTGTGGCGTTCGATATGAAGGGGCCGACATTCAGGCACAAGAAGTATGAAGATTATAAGATACAGCGTAAGCCCATGCCCGACGATCTCGTTGGGCAGATGCCGCATATAAAGAAGATGGTCTCCGCGTATAATATCCCGATATTCGAGATAGAAGGGTACGAGGCCGACGACGTCCTGGCGACGATCGCCAGGAGGGCCGAAGAAAAAGGGATCGAGACGTTCATCGTTACCGGCGACAAGGACGCGCTCCAGATAATCGATTCGCATATAAAGGTATACAGCACACACAAAGATGGCCTTATCTACGACGCCGGCAAAGTCAAAGAGGAGTACGGCGTTGAGCCGAACCGCATGATAGACATAATGGGCTTGATGGGCGACGCCATCGACAATATACCCGGCGTAAAGGGCATCGGAGAGAAGACGGCGGTGGAACTCATAACGCAATTCGGTTCACTCGACAACCTTTACAAGAATATCGACAAGGTCAAAGGGGACTCGAAGAAACGGATATTGACCGAACATAAGGATATGGCATACCTGAGCAGGGAACTTGCGATCCTCGATGAGAATGTCCCGATAAAGATAAATTTCGACGAACTTCGGATGAAAGAGTCCGACCAGGGTAAACTCCTGGAATATTTCAAAGAGTTCGAATTCAAATCGCTCCTTAAGGACGTTACGCCGAAAGGGACGTTAAAATCCGCGTATACGCTGATCGAGGACGGGAAGGCGTTCGATAAGCTTGTCGAGCATCTGTCGGGCTTGAAGGAGTTTGCCTTCGATTTCGAAACGACGAGCGAAGACCCGATGCTGGCGGAGCCGGTAGGCGTCTCTTTTTCGTGGAAGGTGGGCGAGGCCCATTACGTGCCGATGAATTTGCATTTTACCGTAGCTCAAGTCATGGGGGCGCTCAAGCCGGTCTTTGAGAATGAGAAGATAAAGAAGATAGGGCAGAATATCAAATATGAATATATAGTTCTCGCCAATCAGGGGATCGGGTTGAAAGGCATAAGCTTCGACACGATGGTGGCATCCTACGTCCTCAACCCGTCTAAACTGAACCACAACCTCGAAGACATCTCGCTCGAATACTTGAGCCATAAACTGACTACGCCGATCGAGGAACTCCTGGGTAAGGGCAAGAACGCCATTACCATGGATAAGGTGGATGTGAAGAAAGTCGCGGACTATTGCTGCGAGGATAGCGATGTCACGCTCAGGCTTAAGAATATACTTGCTAAAGAGATGGAGGAGAAGGGGCTCGACAAACTCTTTAAGGACGTCGAGATACCTTTAATAGAAGTCCTCGCGATAATGGAGATAAACGGCGTCGCTATCGATAAGGGATATCTTGCCGGGCTTTCGAAAGATATGGGGCGCAAGCTCGATAAGCTGACCGGAGAGATCTATAAGATCGCCGGCGAAGAGTTCAACATAAACTCGCCGAAACAGCTCTCTAAGATCCTCTTCGAAAAATTGGAACTACCGGTCCTTAAAAAAACGAAGACGGGCGCTTCGACGAATGAAGAAGTGCTTGTGAAGCTGGCCGATAAACATGAACTGCCGAAAGTCCTTTTAGAGTACAGGCAATTAGCGAAGCTGAAATCTACTTATGTCGACTCACTGCCGGAGCTTATAAACCCGAAGACGGAGCGGGTCCATACTTCATTCAACCAGACCGTCACCGCGACAGGGCGGCTTTCATCGAGCGGACCGAATCTGCAGAATATCCCTATAAGGACCGAAGAGGGCAGGAAGATACGCAGGGCATTTATACCATCGGAGGGTAATCTCCTACTGTCGGCGGACTATTCGCAGATAGAGCTCAGGATACTCGCGCATCTCTCCGGCGATAAGCAGCTTACCAAGGCGTTCAAGGAAGGGCTCGACATTCACGCGTTCACGGCGAGCCTAGTATTCGGTATAAAAGAGAAGGATGTGACCTCCGAGATGCGGGGCATGGCCAAGACGGTGAATTTCGGGATCGTCTACGGCATGAGCCCGTACGGACTTTCCCAGTCGCTTGGTATCGACGTCAATAAGGCGAAAGAATTCATCGACGCCTATTTTGAAAGATATCCGGATGTTAAAACGTATCTCGAAAGCCTCATCGCCGAGGCCAGGGAAAAGGGGTTTGTCTCGACCATCCTGGGCCGGAGGAGATATATCCCCGAGATAAACAACCAGAATATGCAGATAAGGCAGTTCGCCGAACGGACCGCGATAAACGCGCCTATCCAGGGCTCGGCCGCGGATGTGATAAAGGTAGCGATGATAGAGATCGAAGAGAAGCTCTCGGCCGCCGGCATGAAGACGAAGATGACGCTCCAGGTCCACGACGAGCTCGTATTTGACGTCCCTAAAGGGGAATTGGATAAGGCCGCTAAGATAGTCAAAGAGGGTATGGAGGATATAATAAAGCTGAAGGTGCCCGTTGAGGCACATGTTGAGATCGGCAAAAACTGGTTGGAAATGGAGCCATATAAAAAATAAATTCGAAATACTAAATCCGAAATCCTAAACAATATCGAAATACCAATTTTAAAAATTGGAATTTGTAAAATTTGAATTTGTTTCGGATTTCGATACTCGGATTTAGTATTTAAAGTCTGATAATTATAGGAGGGACAGTGGTAAAACTCAAAGTATTATTAGCGGCGAGCGAAGTAGCGCCGTTCGCGAAGACGGGAGGGCTCGGTGACGTTGCCGGGAGCCTGCCGATCGCCCTCGAAGAACTCGGAGTGGATGTAAGGGTCGTAATGCCCAAGTATGGATGCGTAAAAGTGAAGGGCGACAAGGCCGTTATAGGTAAGGATGTAAAGGTATATTTCATAGAGAACGAAGATTACTACGCCCGGAAAGAGCTCTACGGGGATAAGTTCGGCGACTACCACGACAACCTGGAAAGGTTCGCGTTCTTTTCAAAAGGGGTGCTGGAGCGGTGCAAGAAAGAAGGTTTTCAACCCGACATAATACATTGTAATGACTGGCAGACCGCGCTCATCCCCGTATATCTGAATACCCTTTATAAATATGACCAGTTCTTTTCGAAGACAAAAGTTCTCTTCACCATACACAATCTTGCTTACCAGGGGCTATTCTCCAGGGATGAATACCCGAAGATCGGATTGGATTGGGTACTCTTTAACATAGAATGTTTCGAATTCTACGGCAAGGTCAACCTCATGAAGGCGGGCCTTATGTACGCCGATGCGGTCACCACCGTGAGCCCGACGCACGCGAAGGAGATACTGACAAGGGAATTCGGCTGCGGCCTGGAGGGCGTCCTGAAGAATAAAGAGCATGTGCTGTCGGGCATATTGAACGGCATCGATTACAAGGTATGGAACCCGGAGACCGACACAAAGATACCAAGAGAATATTCCGTAAGCACGCTCGACGATAAATATGTCAATAAGGAGATGCTTCAAAAAGAGCTTGGCCTTAAGATCGACCGCGAGATACCGATGATCGGCATGATATCCAGGCTCGCGGACCAGAAAGGCCTGGACCTTCTGGCGAAGATAGTGGAAGAACTGCTCAGTCTGAAGGTGCAATTCGTCCTTCTGGGGACGGGGGACAATAAATACCATATCCTCTTTGAAAAGATGGCCAATATGCACAGCAAGAATACTTCGGTAAATTTGAGGTTCGATGCGACATTGGCGCAGAAGATCTACGCTGCGTCCGACCTCTTCCTCATACCGTCACGGTACGAGCCGTGCGGACTGGCCCAGATGATAAGCTTCAGATACGGCACCATTCCCGTGGTGAGGGAGACGGGCGGCCTGAAAGACAGCGTAAAAGAGTTCAACCCAAAGGCCGGAGAGGGCAACGGGTTCACTTTCTCCGAATACAGGGCCGACCATCTCTTCGCCGCGATAAAGAGGGCGCTGGCTTTTTATAAGAATAAAACGGTCTGGCCGGGTCTCGTCAAATCCGTGATGGCGCTCGATTTTTCGTGGAAAAGATCCGCGGCGGAATATTTAAAGCTCTACCAAAGGATAAGTCAAAATAATAAGCCCATGTAGGGCAGGTTTAAACCTGCCCTACTGCGGTGGGATGGGTAAGTATGATGGTAATAGGCCTGACAGGAAGCTTTGGCACCGGAAAGAGCTTTGTGGCGTCGGTCTTCAGATCGCTGGGCGCGAAGGTGGTCGATGCCGATAGTATAGCGCATAAAGTTATCCGCAGGGGCAGCCCGGCATACAGCCGGATAGTGCGGCTCTTCGGCAGGGACGTTTTAAACAGCGCTAATGAAATAGACAGGAAGAAACTGGGAGAGCAGGCATTCCGCGATGCCGGGCTTCTCGGGAAGCTCAACAGAATAGTCCATCCTGAAGTCATAAGAAGGATAAAGCGTTCTATCGCGGAAGTTTCAAAGAAAGACGTTGTGGTCATAGATGCGCCGCTTCTTGTGGAAGCGGGCCTTGACAGGTGTGTAGATAAACTGATCGTAGTTAAATGTTCAAAGAGGAGACAGATCGAGAGATGCCAAGAAAAGTTCTGCATGGAAAGGGAGGGGATCCTGCGAAGAATAGCCAGCCAGATCCCGTTGAAGAAAAAAATAAAGATGGCGGATTTTGTGATAAACAACAACCAGACAAGATCCAGAACGAAAAGACAGGTACAAAAGGTATGGGAGGAAATGTCATGGAAATAGCCGAACTTAAAGGCATGAGCATTTCGGAGCTTACCAAGCTTGCGAAAGAGCTGAACGTCAACGGTATAAGCGGCCTGAAAAAACAGGACCTGATATTCAAGATACTGCAGGCTAAGACCGAGAAGGAAGGGCTCATATTCGGCGAAGGCGTCCTGGAGATATTGCCGGACGGGTTCGGATTTTTGAGAAGCCCGGATTATAATTATCTTCCCGGTCCGGATGATATCTACATATCTCCCTCGCAGATACGGAAGTTCAGCCTGAGGACGGGCGATACGGTGAGCGGACAGATAAGGCCTCCGAAAGAAGGAGAGAGATACTTCGCGCTTCTGAAAGTTGAGGCGGTGAACCTCGGGAATCCGGACGATACTAAGGACAAGACGTTGTTCGACAACCTGACGCCGATCTATCCTAACGAAAGATTCCTATTGGAAACCAAGCCGCAGGAATCCTCTATGAGGATAATGGACATGCTT
>JAQURV010000034.1 GCA_029004355.1 Candidatus Omnitrophota bacterium | reverse complement strand
GGTGCCGTTATATACGAGGACCTCATCCCGGTCTCGAAAGACGCCGGGTCGTTCGAAGAGGCGGTGACGGACGGCGAAGATTTCGAACTTCTATTTACGATGGGTGCAAAAGAAGCGGAACGTTTTATGAAGAGTTACCTTACGAAACTGGATGTTCCGGTGAGCCTGATCGGAGAAGTGGCTTCGAAAAGATGCGGTTACCGGCTGATAGGCAACGATTGGAAAGAAAAGAAGGTCCCGAAGAAGGGTTTCATACATTTTTAATATGAGATTTATTTCAAACAGCCCCGAAGAGACGATCGTGATAGGCTTAAAGCTTGCCCGTAAACTGAAAAAGGGCGATTGCGTCGCGCTCATCGGCGACCTCGGAAGCGGCAAGACGGTCCTGACTAAAGGGATAGCCGAGGGCCTCGGCGTGAAGAATCCCCGGTATGTCAACAGCCCGACCTTTGTCATAATAAAGGAATACAAAGGAAAACTGCCGCTCTACCATTTCGATCTCTACCGTCTCAATAAGTCCACCGTCCTCGACGCCGAAAGTTATGAGGAGTATTTCTATGACGACGGCGTCACTGTCATCGAGTGGGCGGACAAGATCATGGGGCTCCTGCCTAAAAGGCTCATCGAGGTGAGGCTGAAAGTGGCGGGGGAGAGTAAGAGAGTGATAAATATAAAAAAATGAACATATTGGCGATCGACACATCTACGGATTATTTGAGCCTTGCGGTGATGCGCGGCGAAAGGATCGCCGCCCGCTTCCACAGGCGTTCGCACATGCGCCACTCGAGCCTGCTCGTGCCGATGATCGACCGGCTCTTGAAGAAGGCGCGGATGAAATTGAAGAATATAGACTGTTTTGCGATAAGTATCGGCCCGGGATCGTTTACGGGGTTGCGCATAGGCAGCGCGACTATCAAGGGCTTTTCCTTCGCGCTCGGTAAACCGATCGCCGCTATCCCGACCCTCGATGTTATAGCAAGGAATGAGAAGAGTTTTAAAGGAATTGTCTGCCCGGTCCTCGACGCGAGAAAGAGCAAGGTTTACGCCTGCCTGTACCGGTCGGCCGGGAAAACGATGAAGCGGATCTCAAAATATTTACTTCTTCCCGCCGATGAATTACTGGAAAAGGTAAGAAGATATGATAAGATCGTTTTCCTGGGCGATGCGATGCATTTGATAGGCAGGGTAGATAGTAAAAAGATCGATTGGCATCCAAAGGCGGAAGTTGTCGCGAAACTCGGGGCGGAATATTTTAAAGCCGGGAAACTTGTAACGGCGGAAAAGCTCGAGCCGATGTATTTGTATTCGCGGGAATGCGATATCACCGGGCATTGATATGACAGATATGAAAGTGACGACAAAGAACGGATATACCAAAATACGCTATCGCCCTACATGGGCGGAGATAGACTTGCGCGCTATAGAGCACAACTTCAAACAGGTCAGGCGCCTGGTCGGCAAAGAGACGAATATCATGATCGTCGTCAAGGCCAATGCCTACGGCCACGGCATAGTCGAAGTGTCGAAGGTCCTCGAGAGGCTGGGCGTCGACTACCTCGGCGTGGCGACGACCGATGAGGCTGTGCGCTTAAGAGAGAACGGGATAAAGACGCCGATACTTGTCCTGGGTTCGGTCCTGCCCGATGAGGTCAAGGTACTTATCCGGAATAATATAACGCTGACTCTTTGCAACGAAGACCTCCTGGAGGCGATCCGGAAAGAGACGGCCGACGGCCTCAAGGCGAAGGTCCACATAAAAGTAGATACGGGGATGGGGAGGATAGGCGTCTGGCACGAAGAGGCGCTCCACTTCATAAAGAACCTCGCCCAGGAGAAGCATATAGTCATAGAAGGCATCTATACGCACTTCTCGAGCGCCGGCCGCGACGATTTCTTTACCAACTACCAGATAGAATCGTTCGAAAAGCTTCTAGCCAGGCTCGAGGGTTTCGACATACGCGTGCCGCTGCGGCACGCGGCCAATTCTATCGCGACCGTCGATTTTAAAAGGTCGCACCTGAACCTGGTCAGGCCCGGCCTTATCATCTACGGCATGTATCCCAAGCATACGTTCCCGAAACTGATAAAATTAAAACCTGCATTATCACTCAAGACGAAGATCGTCTATATCAAAGAGACCCCGCCCGGTCGCTCCATAAGTTATGGCCGCACGCACGTCACGCAAAAACACACCAGGATCGCGACTCTGCCGATAGGCTACGCGGACGGCTACGCCCGCAACCTTTCGAACAGGGCCAGCGTCCTTGTCCGCGGCCGTTATGCCCCCGTAGTCGGCAAGGTCACCATGGACCAGACGATGATCGACATCGGCCATATCCGCGGGGTGAAGATAGGCGACGAAGTCACTCTCGTCGGCTGCCAGGGCAGGGAAGAGATCCGCATGGAAAAACTCGCCCGATTGGCCGGGACGATCGCCTACGAAAGCGTCTGCTCCATATCGAACCGCGTTCCAAGAGTCTATAAACCTTAAATACCTTAAGCAAATTACAGCGCACAACATCCTGACGTTAGGCTAAAAAAAGTTAGCTAACTTTCTCTTGATTTAACAATCTCCTATGATATAATATTAACTCTATATTTAATCTAATTATGACAGACCCCATTTTACCAGCATATATGAAGAAGATCATAAAGAAGGCTATCGCGGCCATTCTCGCGGTAGCCTTTCTGTTTAATGACGTCGCGGTTGCCGGCGACCTATATAGTCTCGCAACTCCAAAGGGCGTGACTCTCCAGGTAGTTAAGGAAAGATTTGACGCGGCCTACAACCTTGTTTCAGGAACTAAGATCCGGGAGATGGTCGATAGACATGGCGGATTTGCCAATCTCAATACCCGGCCCGATTTTGTCCGCAGGGCAGGTAAGAGGGTCGATATAACGATAGCCGCGCTTCCCGGGATGGAGAGCGAGATGGACGTCCGGTGTAAATTTTTTGCGGGGCTGAGTTTTCCCGGGGTCGACTCTACCGGTCCCGTGATCTTTGTCGATCCGGACTATTTTTCTGAAGAGGAAATATTGGGGCCCGAAAAGGCCAAGATAAGATCTGCGCCGTCCCGGAAGCCCAAGGATATCCTGCCCGATCTAATGGTCACGCCGAACATTCCCGTAAAGAGCACTCTGAAGATAACGCAGGATATCGATAATGTTGAAATAAAAAAGCGGTTCCCGACAGCGCGGTTTATCACGCCGCCGCCGGCAGATACCGCGAAGGCTGATGAGGAGCCGGAAAAAAATGATTATATTTATCCGGAAAACGTAACGAGAAATTTCAGGGATATGGATGATTACTTCCGCGGTGACATCTCAAAAGCTATAAGAAGCGCGATCGTGAATGCCGATGGATCCAATACCCGGCCCAGGGTTTTGATTATAGGCCCGGGTGCCGGTATTATTATTTATGAATTGAAAAAGATGTTTCCAGAGATAGACCTTGTTTTTATCAATAAGCAAGAGATACAACTGAAGTACGAGACATATAAAAAAATCTTGGGGCACGAATGCAGAGACGAAGAAGAGTTGCGCGGTTTTATCGATTACTTCAGAAAAAATGTCATGACTCGCGACGTTGAAACCGGTTTGCCTTTCGATAAAGGCGCTTTTGACATTGTCATCATGGCCCCCACAGTTTTGCAGTATATAAAGGAAAAAGCTGCCGTCCTGTCCGAAATAAAACGTGTTCTTAAAAAGAACGGCAAAGCTTTCATAGATTCCATGAACCAATTCGACATATATCTATTGGCCTATGAGCCGCTCGGTCTGGATAAGTTTTTCGATCGTATTAACGGCAAAGACCCAAACCCCGAATACGAATGCAGGGATTGTATAGGTCCGCATGCAAAAGAACGCTATAAAGAATTGGTCATAACGAACACCCATCCGGACAAGCCGTTCCCGGCGTTGCGTCGCAAAAGTTATCTTGAAATAAAGGGCTCTGCCGGTTTCCCCGCCACCTATCAAGTTATGTATATTTATGATCTAGCCTTGATCCGGTTCATCAGACGCTTATGGAGCGGTATCTTTAGCGTCCGGCTGAAGAGGGTGTCGAAGACCGACGTTACCGTTACCGGCAGCGCCGCAAATCCCGTTACGGCGCGGATCAAGGCGGGCATAGTGTACCAGGTGAATAAGATGGCCGCCGAGCTGGGC
This sequence comes from Candidatus Omnitrophota bacterium, assembly GCA_029004355.1. GTDB lineage: Bacteria > Omnitrophota > Gorgyraeia > 2-01-FULL-45-10 > 2-01-FULL-45-10 > FEN-1322. Next base: position 10,112 of record JAQURV010000034.1, on the reverse strand, counting down.
AGACCCGTTACCGAAACGCCGTTTAAGGAGATACTCGAACACGCTGAGCGGGCGCTCTCGAAGATAGCGGAAAAGATGAATAAGAAGAGGACCGATCCGGATATCACTATACGCACTTCTTCCGACAAACCGGTAGTGGAACCGTCTGAAAGGGAGCTGAAGATCGGCATTTTTGGTTCAGCGGCCGATCCGTTACATTGGGGGCACCTGCTCATTGCGTTGGACGCCATGGCGGAATACGAACTCGACAAAGTCGTTTTTGTGATCCAGGGGAAAGATCCGCTCCGCAAGCCGTATCTGGAGAATACACAGGAGGTGCGGCATGAGGTAGCTAAAGAGACATTGGCTTTATTTGAGCCGTTATTTGAATATTCTTCGGTTTCAAAGGGTGCGGAAAATGATACAGAGAAATCTACTTTTGAGATATTGAAACTTAATAGCAGACAGAAGATAAAGGCGCATTTTCTGGTTGGCGCCGATCATTATCGGGCTAGAGACCTTAAAGGTAACCCCGATGTCTTACCGAAACTTGAGAGGAATATGATAGACCCTTCGCTGGGCTTTGATTCACGCGTTCACAAGCTGGCCGTGATATTCTTCGAAAGGGGGCCAAGGGGGCCTCCGGTTCCGCTCACGATCATAGACCCTGGTGATGTGAAATTTCTGCCGCCTCTTCCTTTCGAAGCGTCATCGACGATGATACGTGGCGGTGATTTTACTTTAATGCCGTACGTCGCATACAGGCTTATCCGCGATGACCCCGATGGAATTTTGCGCGAGCGGTATGGAATAAAACCGCGAAGCGGCGGCGGACCGGCCTTAGGCGGTGGCACATTAGGGTTCTTCAGCCGCGCAGTACATGGCGGACCGAAGAGCATCCTCGGTATGTTTTATCCCGGGCTAGGCACTTTTATTCTGGACCCGAAGAGGGGTCCGGATACGCCGGGCGACAAAGATGCGGCAAACGGCGGGCAGGCTATAAGAGATATTCCCTGGGGTGATAATCTAAGGCCGGCATTCGCGATAAAGCCGGAAGAGCTTGTCGTGTATTATAAGCGAAGCGGGCAGACTCTTCGGGAGAATGACAGGAATTCTATCTGGAATTTCCTGCCGCCCGAATTGAAAAAAGCGAAAGTCCTGGCCGGCGTTGCCGATGAATCGGAAGGGGTCGTCCTCCTGAGCCTTAGTCCGGCCCTGGACTCTATGGCTAAGTCCCTTGACCCGGCGAACCTTAAGGTCACCTATCAGGTGCTTAGCAGCCAGATATTATCTAATAGTCAGTGCCGCGACCTGGTCGAGAAAGGGATCTACCTTTATCATTTTGACCCCCAGACCCGGAGGCGCCGACCGCATCTCTTTAAGGCTGAAAGCGTCGAGGTGAGCGAGGCCGGCGACGGCCGCCAGTGGCTGAAGATGAGTATTGCTAAGGATCACGAGCCGTTCCTCGGCTTATTACTGCAGCGGATCGGGATCACGGCAGAGCGGACTATAGGTACGGATATAGGTAAGCTTGATCTTGAGAGACTAGAACCCGGCGAATACAGGCGCGCCGGTTGGGTCGACCTTATCGAGGCCCTGCGCTTATCGGGTGTCCAGGACCGGTTCCTGGGTGGCCTGGACGAGAAACAGAGGGATGCCGTCGAGGAGGAGACGGACGACCAAAAATTGGTGGACCGGCTTTTAGCGGATAACGCGTTCATGCAGAATGTCTTCAGGAATATTTTTGCCCTGTCGAGGCTCCGCGTTTCGGATATTTCATCCAGGGACGTCCGGCATATCGGGGAAGGATGGTTTAAAAAAGTTTACGCGGTCAATCTCCGGATAAAAAATTATCCCGACCCTTTCTGTTTTGTGGTGAAGGTGGTAAAACCCGATGTGGTAGAATCCGATTCCGAGTATCTTTATAATGAACGTTTCGCGGTGAAACAGGTGGATATCGCAAGAAGCGCGAGAGAGAAGATTCTCCATCTTTACCCGCCGGTCGCGGATGTGCATATGGCCAGGGATTCAAGGAGCAGGTCGCGTATCGTCTTTGCCGAAGGACTGGTCCCGCAGACGAACGCGTCTTTGGCCCGGCGCGAGATGGACCGGTATGCCATACGCACATATCTATTATTTAATCGCGTCTTTAACGGCAGGGTATTCCTGGATGACCCAAAGCGCCCGAATGTGGTCATTCATAAGAGGCCGCGCGCGCGTTATGACGGGACCGTGATCGATCTGGATAATCTGGCCGAATATGACAGTCCCCATCCATATCTTGTGGTGCTGAACCTGGCTAGATTCGGTTTTAAGGTCGAGGATATCGTCGAAGAGGCCGAAGAGGTTATGGGTACTGAGGCTGCGCTAGATTTTCTCGATGATATAAGGTCGGTGGGCCAGACTTCCAATATACGCGGTTTCGATGAGACATACCGGGCTTTTCGTTCCAGATCGGCGCGATCACAAAAGGAAGGCATCGAAATACCCGACTCGATTCAGATAAGACTGAACGGGCTGACCGTCAGTATCCCGGCGGGAGCAACGGTCTTCGACCTTCTTTCCGAGAGATGCACGAACCTGCAGAATTATAAAGTATCATTGAACAAGATGAATGTTGAGGGCGAAGAGCCTTCCGTGTCCTACCAGGACCGGGTCCGCGCATACCAGCAATGCGCTTTGAGACAGGGCGACAGGCTCGTCTTTTACCCGAAAACTATCGAGGAGAGAGGGTTATCCGATACGGCTACCGACCGCGTGAGATCCGTTCCGGATGTGGCGGTCGTCCAGTATCTTAAGGACCGTGGTTTTGAAGAACGGCTTGCGTCTTACCGCAGGAATCTTCATATACTGCGCAGGAGCGTGAATAGCGTTCTTGAGAAAGACAGGCCGCTCTTTAAGGCTTGGAACCGTGCTTTTCATCGTACCGTAAGGCGGATCGTCCAATACCTGACCTCTTATTCGGTTGAGCCGGTAAAAGAACCGGATTTTGAAATTTTGCGAAGGCATTTTGATAGAGTAGTTTACGGGAGTAGTAAGGATCACCAGGAGTGGGTCGCGCGTATGCAGGAGCTATATCTGGAAGCGGTAATGCTCAGGAGGGAATACGAATCGGCCGTTAACGCGGTCGAGGCTTCGGCAAGAAAGAACATTCCCCCCGGCGGCAGCGCGGCCGCGAGAGGCGTGCCGCTCCTATGCCTCGGTATGATCTGGCCGCAGATCCTGGCGCCCTGGATAACCGTCGCATGGCGGTGGGTCGTTTCACCGGAAGCCAGAAGAGGCGGAGCTTCGGCCGATATACCCGCCGTCAACATGGAACAGTGGCGGAAATGGGCGCAGACGGAGACTCCGGAAACTATGATAGGCCATCTCAAGTCTGCTCATGCGTTGAACGATCCGGTGATCGTGAGGGCGGTACTCTTCGCTATGCCTTACGACAGGCGCGAAAGGTTCGAGGAACTGCTCGTAGAGACGGACGTCCTGGTCGTGGACGAAGATAAGGCAAAGCGGGGCAGATGGATAAGGGCGGCTATAGACAGGCTTAAGGCCAGGCGCAAAATATATATCGCTACAGAGATAGCCAGAGAACTCGAGAAGATGTATGGCGAAGGCGTGCCCGTAGAAAAGCTGACATTTGCGGAGGTGCAGGATCTTGCCGAAGCCAACGGCATCGAACTTCCCACCAAACATATCGACAGGGAAAAGAGGATAGCCGAGATAAAAGAGATAACGCAGACATTTTTCACGGCCCACAACGAAAAGCCTACGCGGCAGGAAATCCTGGATATCTTAAATTCAAGGATGGAAGAATATGACCTGTGGACTTATGATGCATTCTGCAAATGGCTCGAAGAGGTGAAGGCCGAATCAGGGATCACCATAGAATCGCTGGGGATACGGGATGGACACGCCGGGCATGAGGCATTTATTAAAACCGTTATAAATAAGGCGCGCGAAATAAGCGCGCGGACAAACAACGCTACGATAAAAATTGCCGAGCTGAGGGAAGCGCTTGACCTTAAGCCTTCGGCGTTCTCGAACAGGTTGAAGAGGGCGCGTGACGCCGGGCAGGACCTTTACGCCGCTTTAAGCAAAGAAGGCTTGAGAATATTGTCTGCACCGCCGCAAGAGGCAGTTGCGCCTAAGGAAGCGGTTCAAAAATCGGCGGAGGAGAAGAGGCCGGAAACGAAAACAGTAGTAGAAACGGAGCCGCATACTGCGGAGGCCGCAAAACCGAAAGCCGTTGTACCGGCCGCGACTGCAAAAGCCACATCTCCTCAGAAGGCGCCCCCGGTCGTGACCCAGACAACTTTCGATTTTCAGAAATGGCTAAGGGAAGCGCCGGCTGCCGGTTCGCGCGCGCAGAGCAGTTTACCGGAAGATGCAAGCGGCAAGAAAAAAGTTAAGATAAAGACGCCGGCCCTTGACGGGGAGAGCGGCAGGAGCGCGGAAGCACTGGTGAATGCGTATTTTGCCGGAGAAGATCTTGCGTTGCAGAAGCTTGAAAAGAGGGTGCGTAAAGGTGATCCCAGGGCAAAGGCGGCGATGGAGGATCTGAAGAAGAGGCTTGCCCGCAGAGAATTACTGCAACGAAAGGGAAAGCCGCCGTCAGGCGGAGGGCCTATCGATGGGGGGAAGATAACAAAGAGATACGCTACGGGATACGGGAGCAATGATAATACCTCGAGAGGCCGCGAGCTTAGGGATCCTGCGGCACCGCCGGCCGCCGAAAAAGCCAGAACCATATCCGATGCGGCGCTTGCGAGAGTATTTCGCATAATTCCCGGGCAGACAGAGGCTTGGAATGACATTGCCCGCGCCATGAGGCGCAGGCTTAAAAAAGCGTATGATAATGAATTTGACGAAGAAGAGAGAGGGTTGGTCGATTCCTTTATATGGGTCGCCGGCTTTAACCGGTTATTCCGGACTCACGCGAGCAACGTGAGCGGCGGGGTAAATTCCTGGCAAGCCTTCTTTGTTACCTTGCGCTCTGCCCGCGCCCTTCAAGACATGGGAGCCGCTATCGATGAATTCGAATTGATACCGAGGATCGTCAGGACAGGGCTTCCCGGCCGCGGCGTGGCAAAGTCGAGCCCTGATATGCTTGTCACTATGGGCGGGAAAAAATATCTCGTTGAAGTAAAGATGTCGGAGACGAGGTCGGTGGGATACGTTTTGGTCGACACATTTAGAGCAAAGCCGCACCAGAGGAAGAAAGGTTCGTCATTAAGCCAGGGTGAGAGGCTGAGGATCGCCGTTGAAAATACAGTCGACGAAAACGGGGAAAGGGTCTACGCGGGCGGTATCATAGCGGTCAGCGCCACCGGGACTAACCCGGCGCTATATCCTGCGGGAGAGCTCAGGCCCATATCCGCCGGATCGGAACTATTCACAAGAAAAGGCGGGAAGAACCTGCAGGTTTTATATATAGGGCCCGTTAAACACGAGGCGCCTCCGCGAAGTGCGGAGCCGGGAGGGTTGTCTCCGGCTGTTTTGGGGATACAGGATGTTGCGATCAATGGAACTGTCGTCGTTTTTGAAGAAGCGCAAAAGATAATGATGAAATCGGGGAGGACAGGCTGCATTTTTAATGCCAGGATATCGGGCGGCAGGTTAGAACTGGGGATATTGCCTGATCGTGACCCTGCCACTGATGCCGTTAACCATCACAAAGATATAACTCAACCAAAAACAACCAAAGGAACGATAAGCGGGTATTTTGATCTGGACAAATCCATTGCGGTAATCCCTAATTTCTTTGAATCCGATTCCGAAAAGCCGTCTTCGCGGGAGTATGCCGAAGCTACGGATCAGATCATAAGAGTGGCGCGTTTTTTTGTAATATGCGGCATCTCCGAGTCGTTGCATATCCAGCGTGATATAAGAAGGATGTTTTCCGACCTGAGATCCAAGGCTATGGAATCCAGTTTTCATGAAACTGATTTTGTTACGCTTGGAAGCATAGCCCGGACGCCTTTGGTTTCGGAAAGAATAACGCCCGTCGTGGCGGATGAGTCGGAGACGGATCGGAGATTGCCGGCCTCAGGCGCGGAAGCTGGGTCGGCACCGGAAGGACTGTCCCAGGGAACCCCAGGTAGTATGAATCGAAGGGATCTGATGGCTTCGCTCATACCTTTGCCCGTCTTAGGTGGATTGGCAAAGATAGTGACGGCGCAAGCTCCTCAATGGTTGAACGCAGATGTAGGCAACAAGCTCGATGAGTCTAAAGGCAGGTGGCCCGAAGAGGATATCAGGGCGAGGATCTTGCAGGCTCTGCAGATGGTCAGGGTAAAAAATGCCGATAGGCATAATCGGATAGAAACGGTTGTGCGCGAAAAAGACAATATGAGCGGTAATGTGCGTTTCAGGGTAATATCCAGCAGAGATTCGGATCCTATCATACCGGTGATCGATGTCGTATTTACAAAAGAAGATTTTAATGACTCAAGTCTAAAAGAGGCGAGGCTTGTAGTCTTGGAGGAGAGCATACTTGGCAGGCCCTATACTGAGACCGAGAGGTATGGGTTTGGATGGATAAGGCGGTTGCCGTGGGTCATACTAGGCGCATTGGTTACTTTTGTTGCGGCAATAACTTATAGAGAATGGACCAGATCGTATGCGCGCAATGTAGAACAGAAAAATGCTCATGAGGCGCTGCAGGCCCAACATGCAAGAGAAGCGGCCAAGACCTACAAAAAATCCGGACGCACTCCGAAGAGTAAAGGATTTACCGATACTGCGCGGGGTAAAGATATACCGGATAGCAAGAATCCGTTATTTAGCGAATCGACCCATAATGATGGCGTAGATGCTGCGGCAAGCGATACCGCGTTGACGGAATGGGAAAAGATCGTCTATGCCGAATTACAGAAGAGTAGAGAGGGTGAGGTAAAAAAAGATTCACCGCAGGGTCCCGGGTCATCTGCCGGCCATGATGGCAACCGTTTCCACAAAAAAGAAGTGCCGGAGCCCGGGATGGACGAGGCCGTGGGAACGCGTTCCCCCGAACCGCGTCCCCAGCCGCACGAACCGTCGCCGTATCGGAGTGACATTGCGGAATACCTGTTTTTAAAAGACGAAAGATACAGGAGCGCGATGGCGAGAAGCATCATTACGCTTGTTACAAATGCGAAAGAGAAGAATGTGAAGACAGTATTTGCTAACGGTGTGAGCGCCAGGCCGGTTGCGTTATTTTTCAAATTATGCTGGGAAAGGCTTTATCCGGGTGAAGCAGCCCCCGGAACAGTCTTCCTGGATCCCGCCGGCCGGGTGACAAGGGGAAGGTATCAACATAAAGCGGTCGAGTCGGAGATAAGGGGAGCGCCGGATCTCGACAGAGTGATCGGCAACCCTATTCTTGTTTTAGACGATATTATTTCCAGCGGAAAGACGCTTCATGAGACGAAAGAGATGCTGACAAAGACATTCGGGGCGCGCGATGTTTATACTGCGGCTCTCTTCTTTTGGGACGCCGAGTGGGATGACGAAGACGCGCCCATGAATCCATTGTTCGATTGCGATTTTACGGATATGGCGCTGTCGCCGGAAACGTATGAGAGCCCAAGTAATTGGGGAGGACGGCGTTTTAATTCAGGCAGAAACAGCGACGAATCAAGGAGGATAATCGAAGAGTATCTTCCCCATGATCTTAATATCCTTGCGTCAACGACCTTAGCCGCAATGCTCTCCGAAAGAGTAGTTCCTCCCAGCTTTGGCGGAGCGACGAACCCATGGCCCGGCGCGGCCAACACAGCAGTTGGGCGGGCACCAAATGTACCGTCTCCAGCGTTCCTGGCTGGATCAGTGGCCCGTAAAGTGTTCCCCGGGTATACGATGATGAGAGAAAAATTGCAAAAGGTATATGTGGAAGTTTTTAATGACGAACAAAAAAGTCTAGTTGATTCATTTGTCGAAGTAAAGGGGCTTGCTAGATTATTCCAGGTACATCTTAATCATGTAGAGAGCGGAACAGTGACGTCGTGGAACGCGTTCTTTGCCGTCTTAAGAGCTGCGCGTACTCTTCGGGGCATGGATGCTGTTATCGAGGAGTTTGAATTGATGCCTCAGGTTGTTAAGGTCGGCACCACGGGTCTTGGCACAATAAAAATAGAACCCGACATGAGCGTTAATATAGGCGGCAAGAGATATCTGGTTGAAGTAAAAATGTCGGAGATAAAAAAGCTTAACGACGTTTTGAGTCAGGCGTTCAGGCGTAAGGTTTATAACGGAAGAAAAGCAAAGGCCAGCCAGGGAGACAGGCTAGAGCTTGCAGTTGAGAATATAAAGGACGAAGAAGGGCGCAGAGTATATGAAGGCGGTATTATAGCGATCAGCGCCGCTTGGGCAAATGAAACATTGTATCCAATGGGTGAGTTAAGACCTCTCGGTGGAGAGTTAAAAACATTCCATGGTAAAAATGTAGAGAATCTGAGGATCCTTTACATAGGGCCGGTTCCTGCGGCGCCGTTCTCAGGCGCGGCCGTGGCGGATACGCCGGGAACCGCGCGCCGGGTAGCCAACGGTTCAGGCGATGTTAAGGATGATTTTGACTCCCGTGCGGCTGCTGTTGCGGCATTGTTGACCCAGATCAGGGAAAAAGTAATGACCGGTAACAAATCGTGGTCCGTCGATGAGAAGGGATACGCGGTAACGATCGCCGATAGCGTACGGACTTACTGGGACGATATTGTAAACATCATGGGCGAGTACGATATAGAAAAGTGGAAAGGTATTTTGAGCGACGGCTCTTCGGATGCGAGAAAGGCTGAAATAGGGAAATTGCTTGGCGTGTTTGCCGGAAGGCTGAGTTATTTCGGCAGGCGAAGCAGCCTGACCTGCGGCTCTTTTGCGGTCGATCTGGAAAAGGCCATTGCTTTAAAGCGCGATGCAGGCCAACCGAGCGTCGATGTGGTCGTATGCGGACCCGGTTTTATGCAAGAGGCTATAGAGGTATATCATACAAAGTCTATGGTTTTGAAAAAGATGGGGATAGAGCCGGGCGAATTCGATGTCCGTATAAAAGTGTATGAAGATCCCGGTCCGTCCGGAATGAAAGATAAAATTTTGCCCAACCTGATATTTTATTCTCCCGAAGATATCGAGCTTGCCGGGGAACCGTTTGAACAATATTTCACCCGTGAGGATAGAGGTTATCGCCTTAAAGACAATATCCATAAGCAGTTTAAGTTTGAATTTGTGGATTTTAACTCGACCCAAGAGATGGCAAAGGCGCTACGCGATTCGGTTCCGGTTGATTTTATTTTTTCCAACGGTGTCATGTCTAACCTTAATGAAGGCAGCAAGCGCGCGTATCAGGAGTTCCTCTATCACATGATGACCGGAGGCAGTATCTTTTACGGCCGCGATATATATACTAATGTACCTAGTAATGGATATTCATCAGATTTGACCCGCTTCGGAGATTTATGGCGGGTCGCGGAAGAAGAGGATGCGTTGAGTGAGAATTTGGCCAGATTGGAGAGAATAAACTATGGAGTTGATCTGCAGTATTCTGAATTTGAGGAAGCCGTTGCTCAGCGGCCGGCAGAGCCGTCCCCGGAACAAAAGCCCGACGTCTCCGACATAGTTCCTTTGGATATGCCGTCCGAAGGCGCGGCCAACGCAGCAGTCAGACGGGTACCAAATGGACCGTCCCAAAAAAACCCACGAGATAGGACGCCTGAAGAAACTGCTAAAATACGCAAAGTTCGCAGGTCGGGGTTAAACCGTGCTCAGTCGATAATATTACTCAACGACCTTGTTATGGATCTGCCCGAAGGTATGCCCCCGACTCCGGACAACGTGGCAATCATATCGGGCGGCGAGCTCGCGGCTCAAGATATACGGAGCATGCTAGCCGGCCATAAAATATCCTACGAAGACGCAGGTATGGTAAGGGAGAAAGCCTCACCTAAATCTCGGGATCAATGGGTGGCGTTGCTAAAAAGCCTTGTCGCGAAACTGCCCGAAGGCATGTCCCCGACCCCGAACAACGTGGCAATCATATCAGGCGGCGGGATTACTTCGCAAAATATATGGCATGCTCTGTATTCTCACGGCATATCTTATGAAGAAGTTGGTATGGTAAGAGAGATAGCTGTGCGCGAATCTCGGGATCAATGGGTGGCGTTGCT
>JAQURV010000033.1 GCA_029004355.1 Candidatus Omnitrophota bacterium | reverse complement strand
TGGCGGTCTAGTAAGGACGCGAAAACTGGTCAAGGGCTTTAAGCACAGCCAGGTTGAGCGGCCATCGAAATTTTACCGAGCAAATCGCATGCCTAATGCGATTTGCGTCCGCTTAAAGGCGGCGTACAAAAGTTACCGCCGGCACGGGATGAAAAATTTCGCGCTCGCATGCCTAGAGTTCCAGGTTATCAAATATCCTTGCCAACTCTAATGGTTTCACCAACCTGAACCCTGCCGGAAAGTCTATTCCCTCTTTCCTCACTTTATCCATTAACGGATCGTCCCAGGTCAAAAAATAACAGGAGCCGCTTAAAAAGTTCTCACCGGTAATATCTTCCGAACCTTCCGCATCATATATCAAGTTCGAAAGCTCGTTCCATGCTACCGCATCATGGGTTAGACACTTATTATACGATCCGTTGTCATCGCTTACGTTAAAATCTTGAGATACGCTTCCGCCTCGCACAAGCTTCCATTCGTCGAAAATCCTATTTCGCTGATCACAGTCTGCGCCTTCAATAAGCTCTGACCATATTTCGATAGAAATAACGGTTTTGATCTTTCCTTCTTTGCTTAACAGGCGTATCTTTTCTAAAGCTTGCCACTCTCGTTCCGGTAAGGTCCTGTTAAGCCAGCAGATCAAAACATTATTATCAACTAACACGCTTATCATAATTTTACCTTACAATTTTTTCGGGCCCTCTCCGAGCCTACGGCTCGTAGAGCCGGAGGCTGCCGCGGCTTCGCCTTTTGTTCTATAGGGCTTTATCCGCGCGCATGCACGGCTTTTAATATCGGTATTCTTGATTTAATCGGCCTTATTTGAATAACCTGAACGGGCCTTATGCTACGGCAAAGCCGAAAGGTTAAACCCCATCCTACTTCGCCGTGCTACTTTCGTGCACGGCTTCGTAGGGATGGGTCCTTCGAAGCTCAAAGCTGAAAAGCTTTGAGCGAAGTAGACCCACCCCGTAATCGCCCTATTCGACAAAAGGCTAGAAGCCGCGTCACCCGAAAAATTTCCCAGCCACCCCAGTAAAATTTTTCTTCCTCGCCAGATGGCGGGAACTTTTTGTGCGCCGCCTTAAAGCGGCGTTTAAAATTTCGATACCTTATGGCGATTTAGTAAGGACGCGAAAACTGGTCAAGAGCTTTAAGCACAGCCAGGTTGAGCGGCCATCGAAATTTTACCGAGCAAATCGCATGCCTAATGCGATTTGCGTACGCTTAAAGGCGGCGCACAAAAGTTACCGCCGTCACGGGATCGAAAAATTTCGCGTCCTAAGCGAGCCACATTGACACAGCACATTCGGCTGCATCGAAAAATTTAACGGTACCGCTGCTCATCCTTCGGCGCGTACCATTTGATAAAATTATAGCCTACGCCGATCGCCGAGGCTTTTACATTGCGGAAACGGTTGTTCACGATCGGCAATATATCCGACGAATATAAAAACAGATACGGCTGGTCCGCATAGATGAGCTCATGTATCTTGTGATATAGCGGCGCGCGTTTCGACTCGTCGAATACCCGCCTGGCCTCCGTCAGCAATCTATCCACTTCCCCATTCTTGTATCCCATGATATTAAACTCGCCCTCACGCATCTTGGACGAGTGCCAGATATCGTAACAGTCGGGATCGCGGCTTAAGAACCATCCCATTATAACGGCCTCGAAGCGCCGCTTATTGATAAATTCGTTTATCAGGGTGTTCCATTCGACGACCCGTATCTTCATCTTTATACCGACATCTTTAAGATACTTCTGGATCATTTCAGCCGCGCGCAGGCGATCGCCGTTCCCCTGGTTAACAAGGACCGTGAATTCGAGCCTGAGACCGTCTTTCTCCAGCCAGCTGTCTCCATCAACATCCCTCCACCCGGCCTCGCTTAAAAGAGACATGGCTTTCGCGGTATCATAGGCGGCCGCCTTCACATCCTTATTGTAAGCCCACGAATCCTTTATGAACGGTCCGGTCGTGACTTCCGCAAGGCCGAATAATACGGTCTTTACGATCTGCTCTTTATTAACCGCGTAATTTATCGCACGCCTCACTCTTATATCCCGGAATTTCGGGTCCGACAGATTATATGCCATAAATGTATACCCGAAGCTCGGATACCTGAATTTATTATAATGTTCCCGAAAGAATTTACTATCGGTCTGCCTTGTATATTCAAGAGGCGAAAGCGACGCAAGATCCACACCCTGAGTCTCGAGCTCAAGGAAGATAGTGGCGTCATCGGGTATTATGCGGAAGATATACCTGTCTATATAAGGCCTGCCCTCGAAATAGCCGTGGTTTGAAACAAGCTCGATCTTCTCCCCCGTCTTCCATGACTTAAATTTATAAGGCCCGGTCCCTATGGGCCTGCGGGAAAATCCGGTAGAATTCAGGTCTTCATTCTTTAATATATGCTCGGGCATCATCCACATACCCCAGCTCGAGAGGGACGGAGCAAACGGCTCTTTATAGGTGATCTTGACGGTGTAGTCATCGACGATCTCCAGCGATCTTACCCTTTCAAAGTCCCCGCTGTAAGGCGTCTTTACGTTCGGATCGATGAGCTTATTATACGTGAAGAGGACATCCTTCGCGGTAAACGGAACGCCATCGTGCCATCTTACATCCTTCCTTAAATGGAATACTATGACGAGACCGTTCTCCAGGATATCCCAGCTACGGGCAAGATTGCCTGTAAGCCGCACATCCGTATCGTACTTGACGAGGCCGTTAAAGACCATACTGCAGATATCGCTCGAGGCTGAATCGGAGGCAAGTATCGGAACGAGGGTGCGCGCGTCGCTGATGGAGCTCACGACAATGGCGTCCCCGTAGCAAGGCTTATCGGGTTCTTCGCAAAAGGTCTTTGTGCAGAATAAAAAAAATACCGCCAGCAGAAGCGGTGTTCTCTTTTTGCATTCCGACAAAATATTCATCGTGAGCGCATTTTAGAAATCTATAGGCTCTTCGGGTAACGGCTGAGGCACCGCACCCTGGCCCTGGGTAACGGGTGTCATGATACCGCCACGCGAGACCAAAGACCTGCCCCTATGGCTAGTCATGACTGCAAGCGAAAGACAGGTTATTATATAAATAACCGCCGATGCAGCCGTTGCGCGCGCTAAAAAGACCGATGTCTTAGTCCCGAAGAGAGTCTGCGTCGAACTGCCGCCGAAGGTTTCGCTTAAACCCCCGCCGCGGCCTGCCTGAAGCAGGATAACGGCTATTAAGACCAAAGATACTATCACATGTATCGCGATGACCAATCCGTATAGCATATAATCTCCCCGTAAATAACTCGTTCGCGATTAGGCAATTACTCTATGCCGACAAAACTTAGCGATTATCACGCATTATCGACTTTTGCTATTGAGTGTGTTAGTAACCTAATCGCCAAGGTCGATTTGCTCCTCGCAATCGCTTAATCGCTCATGCAGTCCTCTGCTACAAACAACCGCGCACTATCTGGACAAACGGATCCGCTTTTAAGCTTGCTCCGCCCACAAGCGCGCCGTCAACATCTTCCTGAGAAATAAGTTCTTTTATATTATCCGGCTTCACGCTCCCGCCGTATTGTATCCTCGCCGATTCAGCGACCGTCCCGTCGAACATGTCTTTTAAAAGAGCTCTGATATATTTATGCGCTTCCTGGGCCTGCTCTTTGGTCGCGTTAACGCCTGTTCCTATAGCCCATACCGGCTCGTAAGCTATGACGACTTTCCGCATATCCTCTTTTGTCAGGCCCGCGAGCGAATTGGTAACATGGTCTTTTATGACATCGAACGTCTTATTCGCTTTCCTGTCTTCAAGCTTCTCACCCACGCAGACGATCGGCATAATCCCTTCTTTCAGGAGGGCCTTGGCCTTTTTATTTACCGTTTCGTTCGTCTCGCCGAAGAACTGCCTTCTTTCCGAATGGCCCACTATGCAATATTCACAACCGACGTTCTTCAGCATAGGAGACGAGACCTCGCCCGTGAAAGCGCCTTCCTTCTCCCAATAGACATCCTGGGCACCCAGTTTGATATTGGATTCCAGGACGATCTCGTTGACGTCGCTTAGAGACGTGAACGGAGGACATACGACTATCTCGACTTCCTCGACGTTATACAACGACCGCTTTATGGCGTTGGCCAGGTCGATCGATTCCGATATATTCTTATTCATCTTCCAGTTGCCGGCAATTATCACTCTGCGCATGATCTACTTACCCTTTCCGCCGCAACAACAGCATGAAGGGCCTTTATCGTTCAACGCGTCGATCCCCGGCAAACCGCGCCCCTCAAGATATTCGAGCGATGCGCCGCCGCCGGTAGATATGTGCGACATCTTGCCTTCGACCTTGAACTTCGACATAGCAGCCGCCGTATCGCCGCCGCCTATTATGGAAGTGACGCCTTTAAGGCCCGCTATGAACTTTGCGATCTCCTCGGTACCCTTGGCAAACTTATCCATCTCGAAGACGCCGAGAGGTCCGTTCCAGACTATGGTCTTCGCCGACTTCAGCTTGTCCTCGAAAAGCTTGATAGACTCCGGGCCTATATCGAGCGCCATCCAGCCGTCAGGTATGTCCTCTCCAACGGTTTTACTTTCGGCGTTGGCGTCAAATTTATCGGCTACTACGTGATCGACCGGAAGAAGGATGGGTATCTTCTTGGCGGCAGCCTTTTCAAGCGCCTGCCTTGCCGTGTCGAGACCGTCTTTATCCAGTTTCGAAGAACCTATGGCCTTGCCCTGGACCTTCAGGAATGTATATGCCATACCGCCGCCTATCAATAGGGCATCTACCTTATTCAAAAGATTGTCTATAACTTTTATCTTATCCTTGACCTTGGCGCCGCCCAATATGGCAATGAAAGGCCTCTTTGGATCATCGACGGCGTTACCAAGATATTCTATCTCTTTCTCCAGCAGGAATCCCGCAACTGACGGCAGGTAATGGGTCACTCCCTCTGTCGAGGCATGCGCCCTGTGCGCCGTACCGAACGCGTCGTTAACGAATACATCTCCCAGGGAGGCGAGTTCTTTCGCGAAATTCGGATCGTTCTTCTCCTCTTCGGGATGGAATCTCAAATTCTCGAGCAGGATGACGTCGCCCGCCTTCATCGCGGAGACAGCCTTCTTGACATCATCCCCGATGCACTCTTTAAGGGCGGTAACGCTCTTGCCCAAAAGCTTCTCGAGCCTCTTTGCCGCCGGCACAAGCCTGAGTTTCTCATCAACCTTGCCGTCCGGCCTGCCAAGGTGGCTCATCAGGATCACCTTAGCGCCTTTATCGAGCGCGTACTTTATCGTTGGCAAAGCCGCCCTGATCCTGATATCGTCTGTTATATTAAGGTTTTCATCAAGGGGGACGTTAAAATCCACCCTGACAAGGACCCTTTTGCCCTTTAGATCAACATCTTTAATGGTCTTTTTTGCCATATTTTTCCTCATTTGTTAAAGGATAATGATTATAATAGCGGCGGCGCCTATTGTCAAGGCCTTATTTGAAGTAAGCGGCCTTAATCACCGAGGGTTGCAGTATAGTCGATCGTGCTGCTGGTGCTGCCGGATACATAATTCAGGCCTGAAGGCGGATCATATACTGTATAAGACGGATTTATGTAAGTAACAGAGCGCGCTACGGAAACCGGCGAGATATCTATGCTCTGCGGGTTGCGCAGATCTGCGCAGTTTGCGTCCCCGTCTATCCTGGCTAAGGCAAACTTCTCCGGATTGGCACCCGCAGCGGTGCCGATTATATAACCTTTATGGTAATCCAATATCTCGTTTATAGCCAGCACATCGTAGTACGCGTTATAATAAGGCGATATATATGTCTTTGCGAGCAGCACGCCGTTCCATTGGCTTCTCTTCAAAAACACATACCTGTCGCTGGCGCTTCTGCAATGTATGGAGACATAATTACCGTCGGAGGTTTTCACAATACGGTCGATGATCGGCGTTCCTCCTATGGTATGGTCGCCATAGTCATTCGATATCGTCTTTATGTGTCCGTATGAAGCCCGCGCCTGATTGAAGGCGGTCGCCAGCAATCCGCCGTCATCTTTAAACAGCTTGAAGGAAAATGTGCCGTCAATCGCACATCTGGGGGCACTGGTAATTCTTAGTATATAGTCCCTAGCCAATGTATTGGTGTTAACTTGAACGGCGAGCATGGCGGTACCCGAATATGGCGCAAGCATTATGCAGGTGGTGGGCGTGATCTGGGTAATCGCAGGGTTAAAAATTCCCGGAGGGTAGTAGCTGGCGCCGGGCTTATAGCTGGAGAGGATTGATAGCCCCCTTAATACCGCGCCGTCGGAACCTGTTAAAGTGTCGCCTGCGCCGTTTAATACAAGAAGATTGCTGCATAAATATGTGCCGTTGCTCCCGAGAGAAAGCAGGAGAAACCCTGACCGGTTACCTAGCGAGTCGAATCTTTGCCGAAGGCATATCTGAGACACGCCTCCGATCCCGCCGCCATACCTATTTGCGACTTGTATATTTCCATTGAGATCCGTAATAATAAGGTAAGGACTGATGCTGTAGGATGTAGTCATGCCGTATCCGTAAATTGCATAGCCGATCGCGCGCTTTCCTGTAGTGTTTTTATCGTACACCACCTGCACATCGGATACAACATAATCAAAATCCTGGAGGTTGTATTTATACTGCCAGACTATGGAATCGCCATGGCTTGTTATTTTAAAAACGCAGGTATTTGTGTTGCCCCAGTTGGCCTTCGAGCACGCAACTATAAATCCGCTGGGAGTAATGCCTGTCTCCGGATCATAAGCCTGAGCCGTTGCTGCTACGCCTACCGTATTTATCCATTTCGCCCATATATCTTTAAATGCAACTCCGCAGGTAAGGTATAGTGAGCCTGAGAAGGGTGCCGTATATCTTATCCGCACCTCTGTCGTGCTGTCTGTCGGAGGGGGCGGGTAAAGATTATCGAAGCTGGCAGCAACATTCTCGAATCGGGTAACGGAATTGTCGGGAGGGGGCATGGTAAAATTCAATACCGGCTTATTAGAGGCATCGACCGTCGCGCGGTATGTGCCCATCCATACGCTGTTATAATCGTAAAGCTTTAATGTGGACGAATCGGGCATCGTGACATATGATGAGGAGTGCACCTTCTTTTTGAGATGCTCATTGGCGACTATCCAGGATTGATCGCTCTCCAGCCTATCATGAATAACTATCCCTGCCCTTATTATCCACACAAACACTAAAGAGACAGAGAGTATTAAAAGCAACCCTATGGTGATACTTACAATGAGCTCGATTAATGTCAATCCCTTGGTCCTCTTCAACAAATCCCCCTATTAAGTACGCGTTATCTACTATTAGCGATCCTCATATCCAGGATGCTATATAACCCGTATACTGCACCGTGATACTTTTATTGCCGTAGGTGGCGGCAATGGTATATGCAGTGCCGCTCTTTACAAGATTAACATTGACGGTAATACTGTTAATAGATAGAGAGTAATTACCGCTGGCCGCGCCCTGGATGGCTTTGAATATCCCATAACAGAT
Source organism: Candidatus Omnitrophota bacterium (assembly GCA_029004355.1). Classification (GTDB taxonomy): domain Bacteria; phylum Omnitrophota; class Gorgyraeia; order 2-01-FULL-45-10; family 2-01-FULL-45-10; genus FEN-1322. The sequence continues at coordinate 7,049 of JAQURV010000033.1, read as the reverse complement.
GCCGGCGTTCAGGTATTCGTAATGGCTGGACAGGTTTTGCGCTAATCTAAAAGTCACGTAAAGACTGTTGAAGATGGTGAGGGAGACTATTGATATTACAATAAGAGATAGTATTATTATCGGCAATCCAAAACCTGCCCTGCCTCTCAGAATAGATGAGAATTCTACCATAGCGTAACATCTCCTATCAGACGGACCGATAATCCTGAAGGCGTGGTGCAGATAACGGTTACGCGGCGGTATTCACCGATATTTGGAGACTGGTAGTATAGCGGTGAGGTTGATCCGCTGAGACTTATAGTAAACCCTGTGGGAATATCCTCATCCAGGATAGTATGGCTGGCCGGCAAATTGAGCGATTGGTTTTCATGGGCCCATCGTCGTAAGTCTTCCAATTGTGCGTAGGCAATATTTTCGGCGACAAGACGTGCCTCTGAATTTTTAATAATCTTTAACAGGAGAGGATAGAGTTCGAGAGACGCGATTATCACAACTAAGAGCAATACCATCGTTATGATCGTTTCGATCAAACTAAAGCCTTTTCGCGTCATTCTTCCGGCAGACATATGCAATTTTTGCATTTTATTTTACCAAACAGACGACTCCAATGGAAGAGAAAAGCTATTTAAAGACGAACCCGGTCTGCATAGCCCACAAGAGGAGGTCCATATCCTCGAGAGGTATGCCCGTCTTTTTTGAAAAGGCCTTCATCTTTTCTTCGACTTTAAGATAGACGCGCCTTGAGCCGAGCGAAGGCGGTATCCTCTTTATAACGCCGTAATTTTGAAGGTTCTTCAGGATATGGCGATCGAGTATCGCCATATCCATGCCCAGGCCTATATTGCGCAGAAAATGGCTCGCTTCCTTATACCCGAAGCCTTTGATATTCTCGACCAGCCACTCCCTTACCTTAAATATATCATCGGCCCGCAGCCTGCATTTTATGTCTATGGAAGCGCCGCGCCTGAAGAGTCTTCTCGCTCCGACCAGATAATCGGCTTTCTTATTATGAAAACGCACCCGGCCCTTTATGACCGGCCTGATCTGCCCGGCGGTGCCTTTAAGCAGGAGGTCTTTCCGGACAAGCTCTTTTACCGCCTCATCGCAGCGCAAGGCATTGGCGTTGGCCGTAAATATGCAATAGCATAATTCGGAGAATATCTTTTCGTCGGCTGCCTTATGGAGGGGCCTGAATTCACCAAGGCGTTTTCTTATAGCGGGCCGCAGCTTCCTGTATTCCGAGACGAGTTTCTTTGCGGACGGGCGGGCGGGATTCATCTCTTCTGGCTTAAGTATCTGAAGGCGGATAGGGCCGCTTTCGAGCCTTCTCCCGCGGCTATGATTATCTGCTTCTCCGGGACATTGGTAACGTCTCCGGCTGCAAATATTCCGGGAACGCTCGTCTCATTCCTGCAATTCACTTTTATCTCTCCGCCTTCGTTCATTTCCACGGCCTTGGCAAATCCGGAATTGGGCGAGAGCCCTGCCTCAACGAATACCCCTCCCACAGGTATCTCCCTCTCTTTTCCTTCCTGCCTTACCTTAATAGAGGTGACCATCTTGCCGCCCGATATAGAAGCAACCTGCGAATTATTAAAAACCTTCACCTTGCTGTTTGCCATGACCTTTTCGCGCATAATAGCGTCGCCGCCCAGCTGCGAAGCTATATTTATCATATAAACTTTCCCGGCTATCTTGATAAGTTGGAGCGCCGCATCGAGGGCCGAGTTCCCGCCGCCTATTATCGCAACGTCTTTACCCGAGAATAACGGCGCGTCGCATGTAGCGCAGTAGGTGAGCCCCTTGTTTTTGAATTCTTTCTCGCCCGGGACACCCAGCTCTCTCGAGATCTTCCCGGAAGCTATTATGATCACCCTCGCTTCGTATTCGCCCTTGTTTGTCTTAACGGTAATGATGTCGCCGTTCTTCTTTATATCGGCTACCGGCTCGCCCTCCTTCACGCTCACATTGAACTTCTTCATATGCTCTTCGAATTTACTGACAAGGTCCGGTCCGGTAACAAACTGGTAGCCCGTATAGTTCTCTATGTCGCCCGACCACGCGGCCTGGCCCCCGATGTCGTTGGTTATAACTACGAAGTTCATCCTCTTGCGTGCGGCATACACGGCGGCGGTGATCCCGGCGGGGCCGGCTCCTATAATGATAAGGTCGTACATAGCTTAGATCCCGAGCGTTCCTTTTATCTTTTCCTTATCGAACCCGACGATGATCTCCCCGTCTATCTCGAGAACAGGCACGCCCATCTGGCCGGACTTCGATATCATCTCCTGGGCCTTTTCGTGGTTCTCGGAAACGTCTATATCCTCAAACTGGACGCTGTTGTCTTTCAGGAACTGCTTTGCCCGTATACAGAAGGGACACGTCGGCGTACTGTATACCGTTACTTTTTTTGCCATATATACCCCCGTTTTGTTATGATCCCTACTCTATTATTCCCTTCAACTCTATCAGGTCGTCTATTATAAAATCGGGATCGAGCGGCCGGACATCTTCATCCTTGCCAAGGCCATGCCTGATCCAGCAGGTCTTGATCCCGGAATTCTTTCCTGTCATTATATCTACGGCCATATCGCCGATTATGAGCGATCTCGACTTATCTATACGCAGTCTCGAAACTACCGGTTCCAGGACGCACGCGGAAGGCTTAAGACACTTTTCATCATCACCTCCCACGATATCCTCGAAGTAGCCCCTGATATCGAGCGCGTTAAGGACCGGTTCCGCAAATCTTGTGTAGCGGTTCGTAAGTATGATCTTCCGCTTCTTCTTGAAATGCTCCAGGATCTCCCTGGCATGCGGATAGAGGGTCGCCTTGTCCGCCGGATGGGCTATATAATAGTTGGTATATAACTCGACGCCCCTTTCGACCAGGTCCGCTTTTTCCGAGCCCAGGCTTTTGGCGATAAGGTATGTGACGCCCGTGCCGACATATGAGACTATTTCGTCGAATGGTTTTTCCGGAAAACCCATCTGCCGAAGGGCATAGTTCATCGCCGTAACGATGTCCTGCCTGGCGTCTATGAGCGTACCGTCTATATCGAAAAAGATAGAGTCTATATATACCATCAATGCCTATTTTATCTCTATCTTCTTCCAGTCCTGCCACAGGCCGTGTATGTTGCAATAAGACGAGGCCATGATCGTGCCCGGCTTATCCGTCTTCATCGTCAACACAACTTCGGAATGGGTAAAGACGGTGCTCGTATCCGCGCCGAGCGCAGACTCGCCGTGAGACGTGAATTCGGACCTTCCTATCTGATACGGAAATTTTTCCCCGTCCGGCAGGAAGAACACCGTGATCCACCTTATATGGTGGGCAGTAGTATTGGGGTGCGGGATATCCTTGCCGACACATACGGATATCTTGAAAAACTCACCCTTCTTGGCGCTGCCCGGCGCGTCGATCACAGGCACGTGCTTTTCCTTCTTCCAGTCTGCCGTCTGGAACAAGCCACTGACCATTGCCGCAGCTTTTTCTTTTACTTCAGCCATAAAATACCCCCTATCTCTTCTTTCCCACCAAGTTCTCGAACAGCTCTTCATGGCCTATCTCTTCGCCCATTATGTGGGTGGCGAGCTGATAGGTATCATGATCTTTGCCGAATGTCTTCTTGGCAATCTTATTGTAGACATCTATTGCACCGGCCTCCGCGGTCGTCACAAGCTTGATTATCTCGTGATAGTCGGAGAGATTCTTCATGACGCCGGGATAGGGCGCATTGCCGCCTTTTTCTACAGCACCCAGCGTATTGATCGGAAGACCTCCGAGCTCTATTATCCTTTCGGCAAGCTCCGTCGCGTGCTCAAGCTCGTCCTTGGCGATCTTATCCAGATATTCGGACATGTCTTCCGTGCCCATTCCTTCTACGGACCGTGCCATATACCACCATGCATAATACGCGAGCCATTCATCGCAATATGCTCTGTTCAGGTCCTTTATGATATCCTTAATATCCAGCCCGCCCTTCTCTACCAATTCCCTCGATTTCTTTCCCATCTTTTACCCCCTTTTGATTTGTTGTTATTTTATTTTCCCCGCGAAATCCTTCCCGAACTGATATATGTTCTTCAATTCATTCTCATCCGGCACATACTTCACCCCTATGCCCGGCTGTACAACCTCTATACCGCCCTCCTTAAGCGCTTTTTCTATAGACGCTACGGCACCGCCCGCCCAGCCGTACGAACCAAAGGCCGCCGCAATTCTATTCTTCGGTTTTAAGCCTTTTAAAAATTCCAGGAACCCCGCAAGAGACGTTAGCATATCATTATCATGCGTCGAAGAGCCGATGATAAAGCCTTTTGCCTCGAGCATCTCTTTGACGACCTCGGTACTGTCGGATTCGGCAATATTGAAGATCTTTACATCAAGACCTGCGTCCATAATGCCTTCTGCTATCTTCCTTGCCATCTTATCCGTAGCACCCCACATAGTTTCATAAACTATAACGACCTTAGGCTTTGTCTCATTCTTCGCCCATTTCACATACGAATTGATTATCTTCATGGGGTCCTTGCGCCAGACTATGCCATGGCTGGGCGCGATCATCTTTATCGGGATCTTCATCTTGACTATCTCTTCTATCTTCCGTGCGATCAAAGAGCTTAGCGGCCATAAGATATTCCCGTAATACTTGGCGGCCTCATCCATGAGCGCGCACTGATCCACCTCATCGTCGAAGCGCTCGCTCGTCGCGTAATGTTGTCCGAATGCATCGTTTGGCATGAGGAGCTCTTCCTCCTGACAGTATGTAAACATGCTGTCCGGCCAATGTATCATCGGCGCTTCTATGAACGTAAGCGTTCTCTTGCCAAGTTTTAACTGATCGCCCGTCTTGACGATATTAAAGTCCCAGTTTTCATAATAATTCTTATAGAGGCCTTCTTTGCATTTTTGCGTACAATAGACTTTTGCCTTCGGACAAAGTTTCATCAAATACGGCATCGCACCGGAATGATCCGTCTCTACATGGTTTGCTATAACGTAATCTATCTTCTCGGGCGGGATAACCTCTCTTATACGCTCTATGAATTCTTTCGAGAAAGAGCCTAGCGCTGTATCGACTATGGCGATCTTCTCATCGATTATAAGATAAGAATTATAAGTAGAACCTCTTGCCGTAGAATATGTGTGCCCATGAAAGTTCCTGACATTCCAATCGATTACTCCGACCGAATATATGTCTTTTTTGATCTCAATGGGCTTCATCGTTTCTCTCCTTTTATGAATGTTGGCGCCGCGCGCGGTGTCGTACCCTTCTTAACCAGGTGGTAATATTCATACGTCATCGGCTTCCCCGGCTTTATCATCTCTGAGCCAGTCATCTTGCCCAGAAATACTGTATGCGTCCCGCAATCGAGTTTGCCCACCACTTTCGCTTCGATATAGCATATGGAGTAGTCCAATACCACGGGACACCCGGATGCAAGTTTCTTAAAATTCACGTCCTTGAACTTCTCTTCCTTCTTACCTGTTTTGAATCCGAATTTGCCGATAAAGACAAGCGGAGCTTCTTCGTTCAGAACAGATACGGTAAATTGGCAGCTGCAATCGATGAATTCATGCGTCAGGTTATTTTTATTTATGCTTATCGCTATTGTTACTGGTTCACTCGTTATCTGAAATACGGTATTGGCGATCTGGCCGTTCAAGCGCTCGTCCTTATTTGACGAAACGATATACATGCCGTAACTTAAATTGTGCAGGACGTTGATATCCATCATTTACTCCCTTATTAGCGCGTCTATCTTCTTTCGTCTCTCATCTTCGCTTAAACCGCGCCCCGTGAAATTCTCTTCGAATGTCGGAGCATCCTTCTTATAAAAGACGCCCAGCGCTATCGGGGCATCCTTATTATAGTCCCACTCCCTTATCTTCTTCGCGGCCTGGTCGTAGTCTGAAGGATTGTGATCCTTGAGCTCATAGACACGCTTGTCGTAATATTCATACATATTATAATAGGTAACGCAGACCTGCAGGACGTCGACTAAAGAAAAACCTTTATGTAAAATGGCCTCTTTAAACATCTTCTTCAATAGCTCGAGCCCGTGGGATGTGCCGCGCGCCAAAAAAGTCGCGCCGCTTGAGAGCATGAGCTCGAGAGGGTTTATCGGCATCTCCTTTGTCCCCGACGGAGTGGAACGGCCCTTATACCCCACGGGGGATGTCGGCGTATATTGCCCTGTGGTAAGGCCGTAGACGCGGTTATTGTGGATTATCGCGGTCATATCCACATTCCGCTTCGCGGCAAAGATGAGATGTTCCAGCCCCTCTCCGTATGCGTCTCCATCGCCGGCATGGCCGATGACCGTCAGCGCGGGCTTAGCGACCTTTATCGCGGTGGCCGGTGGGAATACCCGGCCGTGCAGCGAATAGAAACTGTTAACATTTATATAATCGACTATCTTCGCGTGACAGCCTATGCCGGAGACAAGCACAACATTTTCGACCGGCAGGCCCTCATCGCTTAACGAACCGAGCACGGCCTTCAACGCGTTCAGGATAGCGAAATTCCCGCAACCCGGGCACCATGTATTCGTAGCTACTGTACTTAGATTACTCATATTCCCCGCCTGTCACCAGTTACCGGTCGCCAGTAACCAGTTAATAAAAATACTTTTTGGAAACTGGCAACTGTCACTGGCGGCTAAGTCATCTTTCTTAGGTTTGCCTCCAGCTCCTCGACACTAAAAGGCCTCCCGTCATATTTCAATATGGTCTTATCGACGCCAAACCCGTATAAGCTCATAAGCCTGGCGAGCTGGCCCGTCGCGTTCGATTCTACAACTATCAATTTCTTGGCTCCGGCGGCCGCTTCCTTGATCTGCGATAACGGAAACGGTGAAAGACAGAGCGGCTGTATGACTTTTAAATTCAACTCATCGGCTATTTCAACGCAAACGCCTTTATTGGAGCCCCAGCATATGATGGCCGTCCGGGCGCTCTTATTCCCATATACTTTGACGGTTTCATAACGCGCAAGTTCTTCGCGTAAACTTTTCTCCTTACTCAGGCGCTTTTCCTGCAT
>JAQURV010000032.1 GCA_029004355.1 Candidatus Omnitrophota bacterium | reverse complement strand
CATTGAACATGGGTAACACGGAGGGTATGTTGTATTTTGGTATTTGCCGCACTTTCTTTCGAGAAGATAAACGCCGTCTTCCGGCATCTTGTTTGTCACTATGACCCGTTTACCTATTTTATAGAGGCAATACGACGGCTTTACATAGTCGCTGTTGATAAGCGGGTCGTACATACCTCTATGGTTCTGCTCTTTTATGATGCACCATCCGCGCTCATCGGAGTTCAGGAACTTAAGCAGCGCCTCATGATGGTCGAGATTTACAGGAAACTTATCCGCATAGAAGGCTACCCCGGCCATATAGTCGCTCTGCGCGCCCAGCGGTTCGGGATCTTTCATCATCTGCCGCAGTTTCAACGCCACCTCCTTGCTGGTCTCCAGTCGTTCTACTTCCGGCAGGACGAGCAAGCCCAGCGGCAATAAAAATATTGCCAGGGAAGCCACTATTAAAAGGAACGCGGAGGAGTATCTTTTTTTAATGAACGCGAACGTTGACGCGATGAACCCGGAGACCAAAAAAAGGCTCGAAACCACAACACCCTTGAAGAGTTCCGGCATATCGAAATAGATGTAGGCCGATACCCCTATCGCGCCTATCGCTACAACTGCCGCCAGAATATAATAGGAGATCTTGACCCCCAGCGCAACGAACCTGTTCGATCCGGCAGAACTCAAAAAATCATCCCACAGGAGGCCGACTATCAGGGCAAGCGATATGAATGACGGAAAGATATACGTCGGCAATTTGGTGCGCGAAATGGAAAAGAAGATGAATATCGCCAGGAACCATATAAACAGAAAGATTATGCCGCTCTTTTCGGCTTTTGTCCCGGACCGGATCTTTTTAAAGCCATACCAGGAAGCAAAAGGCAGAAAGACGCTCCATGGAAAGAAACCGCCGAAGAGGATCGGGATATTATAGTAAAACTGAGAGCCTATCCTGTGCTCCGACTGCATGAACCTCGTGACGTTCTGAAAACCGAAGAATGCGTCGATGAATTCTTTACCGTGCAGTTTATACGCAAGGTAATACCACGGCCCCGATATGATAACGAAGGCCAGGATACACCAGCCTAAAGGCACTCTCCTTAATGCTTTCGGGTCTCCGGCAATGAAGGCAAAAGCAAGGAATATAGCTACGGGCAGCACTATGGCTACCGGGCCTTTAGCGAGGACGGAAAACGCGAACGCCGCCGATGATAAGATGTAAAAATACCGCTTCCCTTCCAGGTAGGCGTAAAAGAAGAAGAGGATGCCCAAAAGCATAAAGACCGTCAGCACCATGTCCGTTATACACGCTCTGGAGAGCACGACATATTCTACGCTTGCCGCCAATATGAGCGCCGCAAGAAATCCGGCCCTCTTATTGAATAGCAGTTTCCCGAGAAGATAGATCGCGATCACGCCCAATAAAGCGAATACTGCCGACGGAAGCCTGGCGGCGGTTTCGTTCACGCCGAGGATAATATAGGAGATCTCGATCAACCAATATATGAGGATGGGCTTCTCGAACTGCGGCGTGCCCAGAAGGTACGGGGTGGTCCATTCGCCCCTCGCCAGCATCTCCTTGGCCGTCTGGGCATAGAAGGTCTCGTCGGGGTCCGTCAGCGCCATCCCGCCCAGCTTAAAGAAGAAAAGGTAAGCGCACAACAGAACGAGTATCGTTATTGCAAGAAATGGTTTTTCTATTATTTTGTTCATGCAGCTTTAGATTACTATAAAATATATATAGTGTCAATGAGTATGGTCGTGGCTGGGATGTTCATGCGGATGGGTATGGGCCTTGCCGTCATGACGGTGGAAGTGGCTATGTATAAGATTATTCTCTTCCAGGAATTCCGTGTCGGCCAATAGCTCTGCCGGCGGACCGCTCCTTATTATCTTCTTGTCGCGGCTGAAGACATGCACGATATCCGCGATCTCCTCGACTATATGCATATCGTGCGTCGCGGTGATGATCGTCTTCCCGTCGTCATGGTATTCGTTAAGGAGGTCTACGAGCCCCCTGGAAGTCTTTGGGTCCAGCCCTGCGGTGGGCTCGTCCAGCAGCAGAAGCTCCGGTCCGGATATCAGGACGGACGCCATAGAAACCTTGCGTTTTTCCCCTATGCTTAACTGGTGCGGCATCCTGTCTACCAGATCTTTTATCCCGAAGACATCCACAATAAGGTCGAAGGCCTTCTTTATCTCCTTATGGCTGAAACCGAAGTTGAGCGGGCCGAACATTATCTCTTCTTTTACCGTCGGGCAGAATAGCTGGATATCCGGATTTTGGAACACCAGCCCCACCCTGCTCCTGAAATATCGGTTAAACCGTTCGTCTGCAAGCGCCTTTTCGTCCAGTTCCGCGCCAAAGAATTTTACGGAGCCCGTATCCGGGAAGATAAGGCCGTCTAAGATATTCAAAAGGGTCGATTTGCCCGATCCGTTCGCGCCTATGACAGCTGCCCTCGAGCCCTTCTCTATAGTGATATCCACGCCCTGCAGGGCAGGATATTTCCCGAGATATGAAAAGCGGACATCTCTTAACTCGAATATCTTCTTTTTCATATTATATTAAGGGATATGAACGTCAAAACAACGGAGCAGGCAAGCCATACCCAGTCTCGCGGCCTCGCTTTAAAATCATTGAATATCGCCGGCTCTCCGCTGTAGCCTCTCGAAAGCATAGCGTTGTAGACGGCTTCGTTGAGCCGGTACGACCTGTGCCACAGCGACGCCATGTTCCATGCCGCCATCCTCTGCCCTTTTTTGTAATGGACCCTTCGTCCGACGCGGCTCCTGACCGCCAGGTAAGTATTTTCGACCACCTCTACAAAAAGATATATGTACCGGTAGCACATCCCAAGTACCATTACAAACATATGCGGCACCTTAAATACGCGCAATACCCTCAATAGCTCGAAATGCTTCGTGGTAATGCTGAGAAGCACGACGAAAGAGACCGATACCGTCACCCGCGTAACGAATAATGCGCCCCCGGCCAGGCCCGGACGGGTAATAATAAAATTTAACCCGGCCAATTTAAAAGAGACGAGCGCCTCGCCGGGCGTCACAATACTGAATATCGCGGGTATGGCTATAAATAAAGAGAATATGGGTATGAATATCCATGTCCTCTTAAGAAAGAAGCCGAGATCGATCTTTGAGACGCAGACAAGCATAAGGCAAAGAAGGTAGAGCCAAAGGCTTGTGGCGATACTCTTGGTGAAGAGCGCCGTCAGGATAAAGAGAAAGAAAGACACCGCCTTAAACCGGGGGTCTATCGATTGCATAAATCCTTTGCGCGAGGCGTATTCGTCGGAGAATACCGACTCTTTTAAAAAAACCAGAGTACCCATTTATCGATCTTCTTTCCCGGCCAGCATCTTTCCTATCAATGACACGACGATAACCGTTATGCCTACCCCTGCTACGGCTGATATTATATAGGCTAAGCTCAAACGAGGCAAGCCTTTATCTTCCCACCCCTTGAACGCGTAATCGGGGATCGGCGCGTTCCAGAGGCCGGCGAGCTTTTCGAGACCCTGGGGAATATACCCGACAAGTCCCTGCATCTCTTCAGCGCCCCATTCGCCCCATGCCGAGCCTGCTTTAAAATGTTCGGGCAATATCAACCCTAAAGGAGAAAGGATTATCAATATCGTCAAACCTATCCAAAGTTTCGTGGCAACCTTCATATCTAGGCCCTCCCTTCCGTTATGAGTCCCGGATCCTGTTTCTGTATATATTTTATTACGAGAGCGGTGACTATCGCCTCCACCCATCCGAACACCAATGCATGCTCGCCTATCATAGCGGGAAGCGCAACGTTCAACCCGTACGGGCAATATAACGCCTGCCCGGCCGCCGTCTTGTGAAGAAACGACTGGATGCCGAATTCGAATCCCGTCAGGGCAGCCGCAATATTGAGCGCAATATAGCCGGCAACTCCCGCGGCAATAACTCTCCTGTTTGAATCTACCGGCGAATTATGGCTGATAACTTTGTAGATGTAATATCCTGCGAACGGCAGGACAAACGCCATGTTAAAGCAGTTCGCGCCAATGGCTGTAACTCCGCCGTCGCCGAAGAGAAGCGCCTGGATAACAAGCGCTACCGTTATGGCGATACAGGCCGCCCACGGGCCCAGGAGTATCGCGACCAATACTCCGCCCACGGCGTGACCGGTCGTACCGCCGGGTATCGGCACATTGAACATCATGATCACAAAACTGAACGCGGCGCCTATGGCCAGGAGCGGCACCTGTTTTGCCTTAAGCGTCTTTTTAACTATTTTTGAAGCCAGCGCCCATATCGGCACCATTACGACATAAAAGAACCCGCACGTCGTCGGCCCTAAGTACCCATCCGGTATATGCATATTGTCCTCTCCTTTCGTTTAGTTGATTTCAGAAGTCCAGCTGTCCCCTCATGCCATATATGAGCATCGTCCTGTCGAAACCCAGGCCCTGATATGACTCGCTTATGCCATACGGGTTCCATATAAACTGCAGGTCGGGTGTTATCTTAAGATTCTTGGTAAGCTTGATATTATAGTAAACTTCGATATGGCCCTCCGCTGCGCCGCTGGCGCCTGCGGCCAGCGCGGCGTCGGAATCTTTATACGCCTTGCTCGGCAACGCCTGGCCGACGGCAAACGCAAGCACATCGTCTTCCCTGCCCCAGTATTTACCGGTCATCTGGATACCTGCCGACCACATCGCCTCTATGGGCGCTGAATTCGGGTTGGTGCTTGCAATAGCGACGTCGGGCCTTTGCCATCCGAACCGTGAAAATACGCCAAATACATCCGTTATCATCTGGTCAAAACTCAGGCCGAAACCTGTATTTGTATTCTTGGCGTCATCTCCCGGCTGCTCCAGCTGCCCTACGTATTTCGGATGGTCGAGACCATTATGCCACATATATATCCTGTAATTGCCGGCCCACATCTTTTCGTCATACCCGAATGCCTTTGCCGGCTGGAAGGTAAGCTCAGTCGATATAAAAGGCTTATCGAATATATTTTTATATGTATTATCGGCGTTAAAATAAGAGGCGTTCAACGCAAGATAGGGGATCAGCTCCGGCGCTATTACCAAAGAAGCGCCCAGCGTATTGTCATCAGGCCATTCTACTGCCGGGGAGTTCCTGAATATACGACCCAAAAACTGTGTACACTCGTTAAAAGCATATTCGTTCTGGTCGAGATAGTTCGCGGGATCCATCTTGCCCGCAGTTATCGTCACCTGTTTATTGAATAAGTAATGTTGATACCATACCTCCGTTATCGGTACATTGGCGTCTGTATTATTGATATCCCTGTTGACATTGCTATATAGCGATAATGAATCTTCCAGGCCGTTAGACTGCCCGGGCTCAAGATGGAGAAGCGCCAGCCCCCAGTCATCGAACGCCTTCTCGATAAATATGTCGGCCGACCACGCAGCGTCGCACCGGGATTTATTCGTGTCGACGGCATTGTTGGCATGGGGCGTCCCCTGCACAACGAAAGTGCTGTCGGCCTGGATCTTGAATCCGCACGGCAATTCAACCCCTTCGCCCGGCGCATATTTTATCAGGCCTTCGGCCGGCATCGCCTGTATGAGGGACTGCTTCACATCGTTGACGGTCCCGGCTTGAGCAAGTATACTGCACTTCTGCTCGCTTACCTGTTTCTGAAGGTCCGCGATCTGGACTTTCAATTGTTCCAGCTCCGCGACTTTCGCTTTTAAGACCGTTATTTCCTGGCGAAGCCCCTCTTCGCCTGCCCATAACGGCTGCGTTAAAAAGAACGCCGATATGATAAAAGCTGCCGTAATCTTTATTGCCCTGAACCGCATAACCTCTCCTTTCTTTATCTTACTTCTACTTTATCTATATAAAATTCATCGCCTTTTTCTATGTCGAAATCCTGCCCTTTGCAATGAGGGCACGCGAAAACAGCCCCCCCGTGCCTCGAGTCCCGCCCGCACATCCTACAGTGCATATTGAATTCCAGGATATTTATGTTAAGCTTCACATTTCTATATCCCTCATTCTCCGCGAGAAGCCGGAACGTCTCTTCAAGCCCTTCCGGCCTTACATGGCTGAACGGGCTCAATCTCACATTTACCGTAATAGGTCCCGCCGCGCTTCCCGCGGCCGTTTTCATTTTCACCGCCGCCAGGATCTGGCTCGCGTATCTTAGATCGTGCATATGCCACCTCTCCTTTATTATAAATATCCGCCCTTTTTTAAATAACCGGTATAATCCCTGACCGCGTCTTTAAGAGGGGTAAACTCGCGGGCGTATCCGGATCTCCTCAGTTTATCCATCTTCGCTTCGGTAAAATACTGGTATTTCGGCCGTAAAGTTTCCGGCATCTCGACATAATCTATATGCGGCTCTTTACCGAGCGCGGCGAACATGGCGCCGGCAAGGTCGTTCCAGCTTTGCGCCCTGCCGCACCCGAGATTGAATATGCCGGATCGTTCGGGGTTTTTAAAAAAATGGAGGAGGACATCTACCGCATCCTTTACATATATAAAATCCCTCTTCTGCTCACCGTCCCTGTAGTCATCCCGGTACGACTTAAATAGCCCTATGCGCCCTTTTTTGCTCACCTCAAGGAATTTTTTGCAGACTACGCTCATCATTTCGCCCTTGTGATACTCGTTGGGGCCGAAGACATTGAAGAACTTTATCCCGGCCGCCTTATCCAGAAGACCGTTGCCCGACATCCAGAGATCGAAAAGCTGTTTTGAGTAGCCGTACATATTCAAGGGGCGCAGGCTATGGAGTTTATCCCCGGAATCGTCATACCCGTTCTCCCCATCGCCGTATGTGGCCGCGGAGGAGGCATATATGAAGCGCGCGCCATGCTTCGCGGCCCACGAGGCGAGAGATTTCGAGTATTCATAATTATTCTTTATAAAATAGGCTCCGTCGGTACAGGTAGTCGAACTGCACGCCCCGAGATGCACTATGGCGCTTATATCGGCGATATGCCCGCCTTCGAGAAGCTCAAGGAAATCTTCCTTATGGACATAATCGCGGAAACGTTTCCCCGAGAGATTGCGCCATTTTTCGGATGAGCCGAGGTTATCCACAACGATGATGTTATCCATGCCCTCGCTGTTCAGCTTCCACAAGAAACAGCTTCCGATGAAACCCGCTCCGCCCGTCAGTATTATCGTTCCTTTGTTCATTTGTGCGTATTTTTCGTAATACTTATTTTAAATTCGTGTTACTACTTGCCAAAAAAATTATATATGCTTCCCCGTGCTCGACATCCCAAGAGTTGTATGTTTAACCCCTCTAACCGATTTTAAAATGTCCGCCAATTTCTGGACTTCTACCGCAGTCCCCTTTATGGCGACTATCTCCAGGCAATTGTCATGGTCTAAATGGATATGCTGGGTTGACATTATAACCTTATTAAAATCATGCTGGATGTCCATAAGCTTATTGACAAGCTCTCTTTTATGGTGGTCATATATCATGATAATGGCGCCGGCAACCTCTTTGCCTTCGGTCCATTCTCTCTTCACCAGCTCCTGGCGAACGAGATCGGAGAAAGCTTTCGAACGGTTTGTGTAGCCCCTGTCATTCATCAAGCGGTCGAATTTGGCGAGAAGATCTTTTTCCGTGGATATGCCGAACCTGACTAATCCTGTCATGCTTTTTCACCCGGCGTTATTGTTGAGTATTACTATTTGAGATATAGTAACACGAAATATTTTTTTTGTCAAGCTAAATATTCCGAAGCCCGATACGAACTGCGCACGTAGGGCGCGCTCTCGACATGCAGAAACCCGAGGCATTCGCCTTTTTCTTTATAAAGCCCGAACCGGCGCGGCTCTACATATTCTTTCACCGGATAGTGGCGCCTGCTCGGGGCAAGATATTGTCCGATGCTTAAAAAATCGCATTTTACGGAACGCAGGTCTTTCATTACCGAAATAACCTCGTCTTCCCTCTCTCCCAGGCCCAGCATAATGCCCGACTTGGTCTTGCGATGCGGGAAGAACTCTTTTATAAAACCGAGAACTTCGAGCGAACGGCGATAGTCCGACCCTTGCCGCGCCATAGGATAAAGCGAAGGAACGGTCTCGACATTATGGGCGATGATATCGGGCGCGGCTTCCGATACGAGCCTCAAAGCTTCGGCGGAGAGCCTGAAGTCCGGGATGAGGACCTCGATAGTTACGCCGGGCGATCTTTCGCGAACGTTGAGGACGGTGTCGGCAAATAGTTTCGCGCCTCCGTCGGAAAGGTCGTCGCGGGTGACGCTTGTGATCACCACATGCTTAAGATGAAAGCGGGCTACGGCCTCCGCGACCCTTAGCGGCTCTTCCGCGTCCGGAGGTTCCGGCTTTCCTTTTTCGATATTGCAAAAACCGCACATGCGCGTGCATCTCTTCCCCAGTATAAGGAAGGTGGCTTCGCCCCGGCCGAAACACTCTCCTATATTGGGGCACATCGCCTGTTCGCACACGGTCTCGACGCGCAGGCCCCGCAAAGACTCCTTCATCCCGGAACATGTATTCAGGTTTATCTTCTTATTCAGCCACGCGGGTTTCATAAAGATCCTCGTTCTCTTCTTTGAAATGCGCTCCGAATTCTGCGGCGAAAGCTTCGGTCAGTTTTGTCTCCAGGGCTCTTTTACCGGGAAGAACCGCCATCTCATGAGACAAGGCTGTCACATTCGAGGCAATATCTGCCGGCAGCGACCTCATATACCGGCGCGCAAAGTCCCAGTTCACGCTCCGCGGGATAGAGCCGTGCTGGAATATGGCCCGCCTTGCGCGCTTCTGGGCGTTACCGCCGATCTTCCTTGAACCGATGACTATATCGTATTTCTCGCACGAGGCGCTGCAAAGGCTGTGCGGGACGCACTTATCTTTAAAATCAGATCGAGCGGCCGCGAAAGAGGCTTTAAGGCCGCAGGACGCGTAGAACCTGATCAAGAACGCGCATATCTCCCTGTAAGATACCAGGACACCTTTCGGCTCTCCGACATCTTCTTTGCCGCATACAAAACTGTACGTAACATCGTCTCCATGCAGCAGTATGCCGCCGCCGGTCATCCTCTTCGCAACCCCAACTCCGTCGGATGCGCAGAGGCCCATATCCAGACCTTCTTCGGGATGCTGTGAAACGCCGTAAGTGAATGACGGGGTCTCCCAGCCATACACGCGAAACGCGGGTATCCCGTCATCGAGGTAGCGGAAAAATATCTTTTCGTCCAGCGCCATATTGTAAGCGGCGGAAGCCGGGCGGGAACGGATAAGCCTGAATATCTTCATCGAAAGCGGAGGTTCGGCTCACGCGCGGCTTTAGTTTCGTCGAGCCGCTTAACCGGCATATGGATCGGGGCCTGCGTAACCAGAGATGGATTCTCTTCCGCCAGGCGTGCGATCTCTATCATCACCTCTATGAACTCATCGAGGGTCTCTTTCGATTCCGTTTCGGTAGGCTCTATCATCAGCGCCTCTTTCACGATCATGGGAAAATATACCGTCGGGGGATGGAACCCTTTATCTATAAGATATTTGGCTATGTCTATGGCATGAACGCCGTGTTTTGCCTGGCGTGAGGCGGAGAAGACGCACTCGTGCATGCAAATCTTATCGAACGGCAGGTCGTAATAAGCCTTTAACCGCGCGCGGCAATAGTTGGCGCCCAGAACCGCGGCCTCGGCCGCCTCGACGAGCCCTTCCCTGCCGAGGCAGAGCATATATGCGTATGCCTTGAGTATCACGCCGAAGTTCCCGTAAAAGGGCGCGATGTAACCTATGGTCTTATGACAATGATAGTCGAGCGCAAACGTTCCGTCGCTGCGCCTGATCACCCTCGAGATCGGCAGGAACTCTATCAGCTTCTCTCCCACGCCCACCGGCCCTGAACCGGGGCCGCCTCCGCCGTGCGGGGTCGCGAATGTCTTGTGCAGGTTTATATGAATGACGTCAAAACCGATATCGCCTGGCCGGCACTTGCCGAGCATGGCGTTGAGATTGGCGCCGTCATAATACATGAGCGCGCCCACACCGTGAGCCATATCGGCTATCTCTTTGATGCGCGGGTTGAACAACCCGAGAGTGTCCGGGCATGTCAGCATGACCGCGGCGACATCTTTATTCAGTTTCTTCTTATATTCTTCAAGGTCCATATAACCGTCTGGCCCGGTCTTTATGACGATCACTTCGTATCCGGCGATCGCGGCGCTCGCGGGGTTCGTACCATGCGATGAGTCGGGCACTATCACGTATTTACGGCGCGCGCCGTTTGCCTTATGATACGCGGCGATAAGCATGGCTCCGGTAAGCTCGCCGTGCGCGCCCGCCAGCGGCTGCATCGTAAAAGCGCTCATCCCGGTGATCTCGGAAAGGAGCCTCTCGGCCTCATAGAGGACTTCTAGAGAACCCTGGGCGAGCATCCCTCCTCCGGAAAGCTGGGGCAGGAGCGGATGGACGTCGGTAAAGCCTTCCAGGGAGGCGATACGTTCGGTAAATTTCGGATTGTACTTCATGGTACACGAGCCAAGCGGATAAAAATTCGTATCGACCGAATAGTTGAGCCGCGAAAGACCGGAATAGTGGCGTATTACGTCCAGTTCGCTTACGGAGGCAAGGCGCGGCGCGCTCTTACGCATATATTTACCGTCCAGGCCTTTGGTCTCCGGCACGTCCGGCTTTGCCTGGGTAAAACCCCGCCTGCCCTCTTTATGTTTTTCGAATATCAGCTTCATAGGACAGCCTCCAGGCAATCGGCAAATTTCCGGATATCTTCTTTTGTCCTCTTCTCCGTAACGGCGACCAGAAGGTAGTTGTCCATC
The DNA here is from genome assembly GCA_029004355.1 of Candidatus Omnitrophota bacterium. Lineage (GTDB taxonomy): Bacteria > Omnitrophota > Gorgyraeia > 2-01-FULL-45-10 > 2-01-FULL-45-10 > FEN-1322. The sequence goes on along the minus strand of JAQURV010000032.1, from coordinate 3,862 downwards.
CCTTTATAGAACCTGCCCAGAGGGAACCCGCAGGCAAACCCTTTATCGATCATACGATAGACCACTTCGTTGGCCTGGCGCGGCAGGAGGACCGTAAATTCGTTGAACGTCGGCGAAGAACGCTTGACCTCCACTCCCGAGATACGCAATAACTCGCTCTTGGCAAATTCCGCCTTCTGGTAATTACGCTCCGCCAGCTCCTTCAAACCTTCGGCGCCGAGCAGTGAAACAAATACCGCCGCGCGCAGAGCGCACAAGGCTTCGTTCGAGCAGATATTGGACGTGGCCTTCTCCCTGCGGATATGCTGTTCGCGCGTCTGGAGCGTCAGGACAAACCCGCGCCTGCCGTCTTTATCGACCGTGGCGCCCACGATCCTGCCGGGCATCTGCCGGACCAACTCCTTCTTAGCGGCCATAAAGCCGAGATACGGCCCGCCGAAAGATAGCGGGATCCCGAGCGACTGCCCTTCTCCCGTAGCAATGTCGAAGCCCATCTCGCCGGGCGATTTTAAAAGCCCTAGCGAAACAGGATAGACGGAAGCTATCGCGAGCGCGCCGTTCTTATGCACCTTTTCGACGATATCGCTATAGTCGTCGACGGAACCGAAAAAGTTAGGGTTCTGCAGGATAACCGCGGCCGTCTTGTCGTCTACATGCTTAAGGAGCTCTTCCCTGGAGCTCTGTCCGTGGACCACGGGCGTCTCTAAAAACTCTATCGAAAGATTGGATGTATAAGAATAGAGCATGGTGCGATATATCAGGTTCACGCCGCTATCCACGATGATCTTCTTCCGCCCCGTAAACCTTACGGCCATCATCGCGGCTTCATACAGTGCCGTCCCGCCGTCATATAAGGAAGCGTTGGATACATCGAGGCCCGTAAGTTCGCAGATGACCGTCTGATATTCGTATATCGCCTGCAGCCATCCCTGGGAACATTCGGGCTGGTAAGGCGTGTATGCGGTGTAAAACTCCGAACGGCTTACGATAGCGTCTACCGCCGCCGGAATAAAATGGTCGTAAAAACCCGCCCCCACGAAATTGATGAGCCCGGTAGCGTTCTTGGAGGCCAGCTTTTTTAAATGCTCCGTGACCTCGGACTCGGACTTGCCCGGAGGGATATTGAACGATTTAGGGCGAAGGGCCGCCGGGATGTCCTTAAAGAGATCCTCGACCCTCGAAACGCCTATCGCTTTTAGCATCGCCTTTACATCGTCTTTGGTGTGAGGAATATAACTCACTTCGCGATCCCCTCCAGGTACTTCCCGTATGAAGCGGCGTCCATAAGTTTCGTCTTTTCGGATTCATCGGAAACGTCCATTACGAAAAAATACCCTTCTTCGTACGGGGACTTATTTACAAGTTCCGGATGCGCGGCAAGTTTCTCGTTTAAAGAGACCACTCTCCCCGATAAAGGAGCGTATACGTCCGACGCGGCCTTTACCGACTCGACGGTCGCGCAAAGATCGGACTGTTTTACCGCGTCCCCGTTCTTAGGCAGTCCCGCGAATGTAATATCCCCCAGGGCGCCCTGCGCATAATCGGTGATGCCGACATAAGCCTTCTTACCTTCCAGGCGGGCCCATTCATGATCTTTGGTGTAGAAAAGATCCTTCGGTATATTCATAGATTTTCTCCTTGTTATTTTTTATTATAAAAAGGTTTTTTGACCACCGTTACGGGGATCTCGGTATTCCCGTCTTTAGTGACGAGCTTATCTCCTATCCCGCACTTACCCGAAACATATCCCATCCCTATGCCCGATAAAAGACTCGGGGAAAAAGAGCCGCTCGTTACCGTCCCAACGCGCAGGCCTTCCTTAAATATGGCGAAATTATGACGGGGGGAGCGCCTGGTGTCCGACTTGAATGAAACGAGACGTTCTTTCACCCCGCCCTTCTTCTCTTTGAGCAATGCGTCCTTGCCTATAAACTCTTTGCCGAGATCCACAAACTTATCGAAACCCGCCGCGATGGGCGTGTGGCCCGTATCGAGATCCTGCCCGTACAGGGGGTATCCCATCTCAAGGCGCAATGTGTCGCGGCAGCCCAGGCCCGCGGGCTTGACGCGCTTATCTTCAAGCAGCGTATTCCACAACCTTACCGCATTATCCGACGGAATGTATACCTCATAACCAAGTTCTCCCGTATAACCTGTCCGGCTGACCGTCAGGTCCATCCCCCATAGCTTAAATTTACCGAAAGTGTAGTACGCCAGCTTCGCTATGCCGGCGCCGAATATCTTCTTTAAGGCATCGGCTGATCCCGGCCCCTGAACATCCAGTTTGCCCGTAGCATTGGAGATATTTTCGAAGCTGACTTTCCCCGACAGGTTTTTTCTCAGGTGCGCCTCGTCTCCGGAAATGGTCGCGGCATTGACAACGAGCATCCACGACGCATCACCGAGCCGGTAGACAACGAGGTCATCGATCACCCCGCCGCCTTCGTTGAGCATAAAGCCGTACCGGCAGGCGCCTATAGGCATGGAGACGATATTCTGTGTAACTATGCGGTCAAGCAGGCTTGAGACGGGATCCGCCTCAAGGATAAACTCTCCCATATGGCAGATGTCGAAGACCGAGACTGAGGAGCGCGTATGCGCGTGTTCGGCCAGTATACCTTCATACTGTATGGGCATAAACCAGCCGCCGAAAGGGGCCATCTTTGCGCCCATGGATACGTGTATATTATATAAAGGTGTTTTTTGTAATGACCCTACTTCACTAGCTTCCATTAATCTACTTTCACTCTTCGACTTCGCTTGGTGTTATATTTAAAAAAATTGTAACACAAATCCAGTTAATGTCAATTATTTTTTATAGACGCGAACATTACGAACGATATGACCGACATTATAGCGCCGTAATAGAACGGCGCCGTGACGCCGATGTGCGTCCACAGAAGGCCCGCGATGAGGCTCGCGAAAAAGGCAAATATTCCCAGGATAAAATGGTAAAGCCCCATGGCCGTCCCCATATATTCCTTCGGGACCATATCCGAAACGAGCGCCTTACCGACGCCGTCGGTCATCGCTATGTAGAACCCGTATATAAAGAACAAAGGCCAGACCATCCCGGGTCCGGTGATCGCCGCGAAACCGACGTAGACGACGGCGAATACGGCGTATCCCATCATCATCACGTATTTGCGCGGCATCCTGTCAGAGAGGGCGCCGAAAGGCATGGAAAGGCCCGCATACGATATATTATAAACTACGTAAGCCAGGACGACCATCGTCACCGAAAGCCCCAGTCCCCTGGCCCTCATTATAAGGAAGGCGTCGCTGGAGTTGCCGATCGCGAATATCGCTGTGGCCAATAGGAATCTCTTAAAATTCGGGCTGAATATCCTGAGGTCGAACCTCAATCCATCCTTATCGTTAAGGCGCTTTAACGGCGCGTCTTTCAGAAAGAACGTCAGCGTAAGGACCGCCAGGGCAGCCGGTATAAAAGCGATCAAAAATACTGTCCGTATATTATCTTTCAGCGCCATAAGAAAAAAGAGCGCGATGAGCGGCCCGATACAGGCGCCGACCGTATCCATGGAACGATGGAAACCGAATGCCTTACCGCGATATTCCGGCTCCGTGGAGTCGGTGATCATGGCGTCGCGCGCCGAGGTGCGCAGCCCCTTACCTGCGCGGTCAAGGAACCTGCTTACGAGCACAAGCGGCCAGGAGTAGGCGAGAAAAAGGAGCGGTTTGGAAAAAGCCGAGAGGGAATAGCCCCAAACGACGAAGGGCCGCCTCTTCCCCATCTTATCGGAGAACCATCCCGAAAGGCCCTTCAATATGCTGGCCGTCGATTCCGCCATGCCCTCTATCAGGCCCAGGACGGACATCGAAGCCCCCAGGACGCTCGTCC
>JAQURV010000031.1 GCA_029004355.1 Candidatus Omnitrophota bacterium | reverse complement strand
TATGGAAGGAATATACCACCGGCAGAGCGGCTCCAGGAACCCGCAACGATGAAATCGATGACTTTGCAGGCAAATCTTCAATTAACGCAAACCACAAACTCGACCATCAAGTTCACACCTTACCAAACTATAAAAACAGGATCGTGGGCCGAGGTTGTCACCATTGCTGATATAGACGACGACGGCTCTAATGACGTCATTGTAGCCACTTCGACTTATTCCGATCCGCAAAATGATAATAAACTCCATATATTTAAGCAGAATTCCGCCAATCTTTTGGAGCTTGCGGAAAGATACCCTACCGGCAGCCGCACCCAATCTATCGACGCGGGGGATTTGAACAACGACGGCCTGACAGATATAGCTGTAGGGAATTTCGGATCCAATACTTTGGGAGCTTTTCTTCAAAACACGTCGGGCACGCTTGATCCGATGGCAGCCTACGCCACACTTAACGGCCCCGATGGTGTAAAAATAGGCGATCTGAACAACGATGGGCTTATGGACGTAGCGGTAAGCCATTGGTCGGCCGATTATATAGGAGTGTTCAACCAAAACCAGGGCGGCACATTGGACGCCTTAGATCCATATTACGTAACACGGGCCGGTTATGATGAAATAGCCATCGGCGATGTCAATAACGACGGCCTTAAAGACGTCATTTTTATGCGCGGCCAGGGGATGGATGCGCCTATAGTTATTTTTCATCAAAACGCGGCCGGCACTTTCGATGCTCCCGTCTCTTATAGCGCAAACCTTTCTTTCAGGGGAGGAATTGCGGTTGGAGACGTGAACTCGGACGGAAGGGATGATGTTGTTCTGTGCGGAGGCGGCAATAAGCCGAGCTCCAAGCTGGCGGTCTTTTTGCAGAATGAAAGCGGTTCGTTGAATTCCCCGATCCTCTACGATGCTTATGATTGTCCGGAAGCGGTCGAAATAGCCGATATCAACGGCGACGGTCATAATGATATAGTAGTAGCGCATGGCGGCTGGTGCGCGGTGAGTATATACAAACAGAATGCCTCAGGTTCCCTTGAACCATACACGACACTTCCGGTTTCATACGCGAGCCACTATCAACCAGACGGGCTTGCCGTGGGAGATTTTAATGACGACAAAAAACCGGACATAGCCCTCGCCGATTATAATTACGGCCTGGTGGTTTTGTATAATACTACGAACTACCCGCCCGCGCTGAGCGCGATAGGCAGCAAAGCAGTAGATGAGAACCGGACGTTAAGGTTTACGGTCGACGCATCCGATCCGGAGGGAGACACTCTGACTTATTCCGCGAGCAATCTTCCTACGGGCGCGACTTTTGACCCGGGCACCAGAAGATTCAGCTGGAAGCCGACTTATCAGCAGGCAGGTCTTCATACGGTGCATTTTGAAGTAACCGACGGCAGCGGGATCGCTTCGGAAGATGTACAGATCACCGTTAATAATGTAAATTTAATACCGACCGCCAACATTGTTTCGATAGTCCAGGACCCGGTTTCTGAGGAACAGTCCATTATTTTGACAGGCCGCGGCGAAGACTCCGACGGTTCCATCGTAGAATATAAATGGCGTTCGAGCATCGACGGGGACCTGCCCGGCAACGCGGAAACCATAGTTGTTTCGACCCTGTCCGTAGGCAAACATACCATATATTTAAAGGTCAAAGATAACGATAACGCCTGGTCGAAAGAAGTAAAGAAGTCTTTTACCGTTACTCCGGCCCCTGCAGGTAAAATATCCGGCACGGTTTACGGCAGGCAATATCTGTTCAGATTCTTCACAAGATGGGTCCCGTTGCGGGGAGCGGTAGTCAGCATAAGAGGCAAGAACGTCAATATCTTAAGGACGGTCATAACAGATTTCAACGGGAAATATGAAGCAGGGAGCCTTCCGAAGGGCAGGTATTCGGTTGAGGGGGCGCTGCAAGGATATAAAACCAAAAAAAGAGTAATAACATTAAAACAAGACCAGCAAAAAGAAGTTGATCTCAAGCTGTTAAACGAGAGATAGGCCGGCCCGCCTTAACGGCGCGACCCATTATATGATAGACAAGATAGTAGCCCCGGAGATCTACTCAAGAGATTATTTTTTAAGCGACAACGAAGGGTTCAGGGAATATTTCGCGGGCCTGGATAATAACATGCATGCGAAATTCCGGTCGGCCCTGGAATACGGCCGTCCCGCAAAAGGCGATACGGTGCTCGACATAGGATGCGGCCGGGGCGAGCTCGTATACTATTGCGCCAGGAAAGGCGCGAAGGCTCTGGGGATAGATTACAGCAAAGACGCCGTGGATATCGCCAGGGAGACGATCGCAAAACTCCCGGAAGACCTGCGGCGTCTTGCAAGAGCGGAAATCGGCGATCCGGTGACATATGATTTTAAGGACGAGTATGACGTCGTCTTTATGATCGAGATAGCCGAACACATGTATGACTGGCAGCTTGAAGAGGCGTTCCGGAAGATATATAAAATATTGAAGCCCGGCGGCCGGCTCGTGATCACAACCCCCAACTATTACTACGAGCAGTATCTCTCGCCTTTAAAGCGGATAATGAACATCCCCTTCGGACTATTTAAGTGGCCCTTCAGGATATTCAAAGATAAATACAGGAAGATGGGCCCTGCAGCCCTTTTAAAGAAGGTCTTCAGGATAAAGGCCGACAGGGGCGAGCTTAACCGCAAGATGCATGTAAATGTTACAACGCCCGGCAAGCTTAAGAAGCTGCTCTCCGGCTTTGATACCAGTATCAAGTGCGAAGACGCATCGGGGAACATAATAAGCCTCATAACGCGGAAGTGGTGCGGCAGGGAGATAGTCGTCATCGCCCATAAAAGATAAGAATATTTTGTTTGACAAATGGCGACGGGTGAGTTAAAATACCAGAAGTAGAAGCAATAAAACCTTTTAAAGATCGGTCCCGAGAGGCCGAAAAAGGAGAGATCAATATGAAGAGGACCCACTTATCCAGGAAGAACCGGGTAGGTGGGATTCTTTTCGCCCGGATAGATCAAGGAGCAGACTTATGACCCTCAAAGAGAAGACAAAGATACTGGATAAAGACGATATAGACCGGGCGCTTCAAAGAATAGCCCATGAGATAATCGAGAAGGTAAAGGCGACGGGTGACATTGCCGTGGTAGGCATTAAGAACAGGGGAGCCTATCTGGCCGAGCGCCTTGCCTCCAAGATCGAAAAGATAACGAACTCCAAAGTGCCGGTGGGCGCGCTCGACATCACTTTATACCGGGACGACCTCACCGAGGCATCGAGCCAGCCCGTTGTCCACGCCACGGAGATAACCTTCGACATCGATGGGAAAAAGGTAATGCTCGTAGACGACGTCCTCTACACAGGCAGGACGATACGATGCGCGCTCGACGCGCTGATAGACCTTGGCAGGCCCGGACAGATACAGCTCGCCGTCCTGATAGACAGGGGGCACAGGGAGCTCCCCATAAGGGCCGATTACGTCGGGAAGAACGTGCCGACATCCTTAAAAGAGGTCGTCGAGGTCAGGTTGTCGGAGTCGGACGGCAAGGATGAGGTTGTATTGTGTGAAAAGGAGGATTAAATTCGAAATTATAAATCCGAAATCCGAAACAAATTCGAATTTCAAAATTTAAATTTGGGGTTTGTTTAGAATTTCGATATTAGTATTTCGAGTTTAAAGTTATGGATAAAAAAATAATTTGGACCAAAAAGGATTTGCTGGGGCTCGAATACCTTTCGAAAGAAGAGATAGAATTAGTATTATATACCGCCGGAAGCTTTAAGGAAGTCACCACCCGCCAGATAAAGAAGGTCCCTGCCCTGCGCGGCAAGACCGTGGTCAACCTATTCTACGAACCATCTACCAGGACGCGCACTTCGTTCGAGCTCGCCGCAAAGCGCCTTTCCGCCGACGTCGTCAATATCGAGATAGAGGCATCGAGCGTAAAGAAGGGTGAGACGCTGATAGATACCGGCAGGAACATCGAAGCGCTCAAGATAGATATAATAGTCGTGCGCCACAATGCCAGCGGCGCGCCCAATATTCTCGCCCGTAACGTAAAAGCGCGGGTAGTGAACGCGGGCGACGGCTGGCACGAGCACCCTACACAGGCCCTCCTGGACATGTTTACCCTTAAATCGAAGTTGGGCAGGATCGAGGGATTGAAGGTAAGTATAATCGGCGATATATCCCATTCCAGGGTGGCGCGCTCGAATATCTGGGGGCTTACTAAGCTCGGGGCGCAAGTCACCGTCTGCGCGCCGTCCATTCTCATACCCGACGGCATAGAAAAGATGGGCGTAAAGGTGACGGACAATATAGACGAAGCGCTTAAAGAAGCCGACGCGATAAATGTGCTGCGCATGCAGTTCGAGCGCGACGGGGCGCTCGCTTTCCCTTCGAAGCTGGAATATTTCAAACAATACGGCATAACCGCCGAACGTCTCAAAAAATGCAAAAAAGATATAGTCGTAATGCACCCCGGCCCGATAAATAGAGGTATCGAGATGTCGAGCGAGGTCGCAGACGGCGCCAATTCGGTCATACTGGAGCAGGTCACTAACGGCATCGCGGTCAGGATGGCGGTCCTGTATCTGGTCGCCTACGCGAAAGAGGCTTAAAAGAATGAATAAGCGTTATCTGATAAAAGGCGGAACGGTTATAGACCCTCTCAATAAGATCAACGGGGTATTTGACATAATCGTATCGGCCGGCAAGATCGAAAAGGCCGGCAAAGACCTGAGCATAAAGGCCGGCGAGACCATAGAGGCTAAAGGCAAGATCGTGGCCCCGGGGCTTATCGATATGCATGTCCATTTAAGAGAGCCGGGCCGTGAGGATGAAGAGACCGTCAAGTCCGGGTCGCGGGCCGCTGTCCATGGAGGATTTACCGGCATCTTATGTATGCCCAACACAGATCCGGCCATCGATAAGCCCGAGATAGTAAAGACCCTGAAGGAGATCATAGCCAGTGACGCCGCCTGTAGTATCTTCATCGCAGGGGCCGCTACCCTCGGCAGGGCCGGCGATAAACTTACCGATTTCGATAAACTGAAAAAAGAAGGCGTCGTGGCCGTCTCCGACGACGGCTCGCCCGTACAGGATAAGGGCGTCATGGAAGAAGCGCTCGAATCCGCAAAAAGATCCGGGCTCCTTCTGATAGAACACTGCGAGGACCTGAACCTTGCGGCAGGCGGCGTAATGAACAAAGGGTTCGTCTCTACAAAAGCGGGCTTAAAAGGTATATCCGCGAGATCCGAATACGACGCCGTAAAACGCAACCTGGAGATAGCCAAAAAGACAAATAGCCGCATACACATAGCCCACGTCAGCTGTAAAGAATCCGTCGAGCTCATACGAAAAGCGAAGAAAGACGGCGTCGGGGTCACCGCGGAAACAGCGCCTCACTACTTCACCCTGACCGAAGATTGCTGCGTAAGTTATGACACCAATACGAAGATGAACCCGCCCCTCCGGACGAAAGAAGACGTAGAGGCGGTCAAGGCAGGCCTTGCCGACGGCACGATAGATGCGATCGCCAGCGACCACGCCCCGCACACGGATGCCGAAAAAGACGTCGAGTTCGACTACGCTCCTTTCGGGATCATAGGCCTTGAAACGGCGTTATCGTTAGGCGTGACCGAGCTCATCGAGAAGAAGGTATTGTCGTGGAATGAATTGATCCTGAAGTTATCGGCAAACCCTGCCGCGATACTGGGCCTGGCGGGGGGTAGTCTTAAAGAGGGGAGTCCCGCCGACATAACGATCATCGACCCTATGAAGGAGTTCGTATTTAAAAAAGATTCCATAGAATCGAAATCCAAAAATTCGCCGTTCCTTGATTGGCGGTTAAAAGGGAAAGCGGTAACCGTATTCGTGAACGGTAAGATCATAATGAAAGACGAGATGATACTATAGCCTATGCCATTCATAGCAGACCTCCATATCCACTCGAAGTACTCGCGTGCGACGGCAAAAGACATGGATCTGGCGGCTCTTGCCAAATGGGCTAAGATAAAAGGCATAGGGATGCTCGGTACGGGGGACTTTACTCACCCTGTCTGGTTTTCGGAGTTGAAGTCGAAACTACAGAAAGCGGACTCGCCCGGCGTCTACAGGTACGATAATATAGATTTCATCCTTAGCGTCGAAGTCTCGAACATATATTTTAAGGCCGGCAGGACGAGAAAGGTCCACAATATAATATTCGCGCCTTCCTTCGAGGCCGCGGAAGAAGTAAGCTCCGCGCTCTCCGAATACGGCGAACTATCAAGCGACGGCAGGCCCATGTTGAGCGTAGAGTGCGACAAGATGGTCAGGCTGCTCACGCGGATAGACCCGGGGATATTCCTAATACCAGGCCACGTCTGGACGCCGCACTTCAGCATATTCGGATCAAATTCGGGATTCGATTCGCCCGAAGAATGTTTCGAGGACCAGACCGGGAAGATATTCTCGATAGAGACGGGCCTTTCGAGCGACCCGGGGATGAACTGGCGCTGGTCGAAACTCGACAGGTTCTGCCTGACGTCACACTCGGATGCGCACTCCCCGTCGAAGATAGGCCGCGAGGCGAACGTCTTCAAAGAGAGGATAGGCTATAAGGACCTCGTCGAGATCCTGAAGAATAAAGACAGAGAGCGTTTCCTGTATACGATAGAATTTTTCCCGGAAGAGGGCAAATACCACTGGGATGGCCACAGGAATTGTAAGACGCGCCTCTCTCCCCAGGAAGCATTGAGGGTAAATAACATTTGCCCTGTCTGCGGCAAGAAGGTTACAATAGGTGTCATGCACCGGCTGGAGGGCCTCGCCGACAGGAGCGAAGGATATGTCGACAAGACGAGCCCTTCCTTTAAGCGCGTGGTGCCGCTAGCGGAGGTGATCGGGGAGGCTTTTGATGTAGGCGCCGACTCGATGAAGGTGGAGCGGGAATATGCCCGGCTCATAAAGAATTTTGGGACGGAATTCCACATCCTGCTCGAGATGGACGCCGGGGAGCTGAAAGAGAACTTCCCGGAACGAATAGCGCAAGGCATACTCAACGTCCGCAACGGTAATATCGAAATAATGCCCGGTTACGACGGAGAATACGGGAAAGTAAAGATATTCAAAGAGGGGGAAGCGGCGCAGGATAAGCAGCTCAGCTTCTTTTAAGATATGAAACAATTGATGCTGGAAATAACCGGGAATAAAGAAATATCCGAGGGCTTCTACAGGATGCGCTTAGAAAGCGCGTATCTTGCCGCCAACAGCAAACCAGGGCAATTTGTCGAGGTAAAGTGCTCCTCCGGGCCGGACCCGCTCCTGCGCAGGCCCCTCGGCATACACAGGGTCGTGAAAGGCGGGATCGAGCTCCTGTACAAAATCATAGGCAGAGGGACCGGACTGATCGCGCGCATGAAGCCGGGCGACACCCTTGACGTTATAGGCCCGCTTGGGAACGGCTTCGATCTTTCGCCGCATAGGGGCGCTGACATACTCGTTGCGGGCGGTCACGGCGTGGCGCCGCTGGTCGCGCTGGCCGACAGCTTAGTGAATAGTGTAGGGCGTATAGTGGATAGGGAAAAAAGAGGAATCCACGTTTTTATCGGCGCAAAAACGGCAAAGCATATTCTATGTGCCAAAGACTTCGGAAAGCTCGGATGCGACGTTCATGTTGCGACAGAAGATGGTTCCGGGGGTTCAAAAGGTTTGATCACGAATTCATTAGCGGCTTTTCTAAACACTATTCACTATCCACTATGCACTACCATCTACGCCTGCGGGCCGACGGGTATGCTGAAGGCCGTGGCAGGCATAGCGATGGAAAAGCATATCCCCTGTCAGGTTTCGCTGGAAGAGCGCATGGCTTGCGGCGTCGGGGTATGCCTGGGATGTCCGGTGAAGGTCACCAGGTCACCAGGCCACCAGGTCACAGGTTTTGAGTATAAGATGGTCTGCAAAGACGGCCCGGTGTTTAACGCGGAGGATATAGCTTGGTAGATATATCGGTAAAGATAGGAAAACTTAAGCTGAAAAATCCTGTTATGTCCGCATCGGGGACGTTCGGCCTCGAATACGGCGAGCTTCTCGATATAAATTCACTCGGCGCGCTGGTCCTGAAGACTATAACGTATGAACCCAGGCAGGGCAATCCCGCGCCCCGCATTGCGGAAGTCTCATCCGGCATGCTCAACTCGATAGGCCTCGAGAATAAGGGATTGGAAGATTTTGTAAAGAAGAAGGTCCCTAAGCTAAAAGGGATAAAGATACCGGTCATAGCGAGTATCGCCGGTAATAATGCGAAAGAGTACGCCGCGCTTGCCGCAAGATTGGGCAGGATAGCGAAGATAGCCGCGATAGAAGTGAACCTCTCATGTCCCAATGTCAGGCATGGCACACGCGAAGGGTTGATCGCCCAGGACGCTGAGGCGACGCAAGACGTGATCTCCGCCGTGAGAAAGGCGGCGTCCTGCGCCCTGATAGCCAAGCTTACACCGAACGTATCCGACATATCGAAGATAGCGCTTGCGGCGCAGAAGGCCGGCGCCGACGCGTTGCTCGTCGCCAACACGTTCCCGGCGATGGCGGTCGATATCGAGACAGGAAAGCCCAGGCTCGGTAATATAACCGGAGGCTTGAGCGGCCCGGCCCTAAAGCCCGTCATATTGAAGATGGTGTGGGAGCTTTACAATAAGATCGAAATCCCTATAATAGGATGCGGGGGGATAATGGACTATAAAGACGCGGTAGAGTTCATGCTCTGCGGCGCCTCCGCGATACAGGTCGGCACGGCGACATTCGTAAACCCAGCGGCGCCGGTAGAGATAATCAAGGGCATCGGTAAATATATGAAAGAAAAAAAGATGGCCGGTCCCGGCCAACTCATAGGGAAGATAAAGGTAGGGTCGTTATGGCGGCTATAGACAGGCTCATAGTTGCGCTCGATGTGAATAGCGAAGAGCGGGCGGTAACCCTGGCCGAGAAATTGAAGAACGACGTCAAATTTTTTAAAATAGGGCTCGAACTATTCTCCTCGACGGGACCGAAGATCGTGGAGAGGATAAAAGAGATGGGCTGCGACGTCTTCCTCGACCTGAAATTCCACGACATACCGACGACGGTCGCAAAGGCGGCGGCGGCGGTAACAAAGCTCGAACCGTTCTTTTTCAATGTCCACGCCTCCGGCGGCTACGATATGATGAAGCGCGCGGCGGATGCCGTTGGCCAGGAAGCAAGCCGTCTCGGCATAGTGAAGCCGAGGATACTCGCCGTGACGATACTGACAAGCCTTGACGAAGCGGCGTTAAAAGAGATAGGCCTTAGCGCGGATCCCGCAAAGGCTGTCCTGAGGCTGGCACATCTTGCGAAGAGGGCCGGCCTAGACGGTGTTGTGGCGTCTCCGTCGGAGACAAAGGCCATACGGAAAGAGCTGGGCGGGGATTTTCTTATAGTGACGCCGGGCGTGCGGCCGGCGTGGGCGGTATCGAACGACCAGAAACGCGTCGCGACGCCGGAAGCCGCGATAAAGGACGGCGCGGACTACATAGTCGTCGGCCGGCCCGTGACAGAATCGAAGGATCCCGCCGCTTCGGCGCGGGAAATATTGAAAGAGATGAAGATATGACGGAAAAAGAAGTATTGGACCTGTTCCACGAAAGACGCGCCCTTCTTACGGGGCACTTTAAGCTCTCGAGCGGCCTCCACAGCGAGAACTACCTGCAGTGCGCGCTCATATTACAACATCCGGACCTGGCCGAAGAGATGGCAAAGGATATCGCAAAGCAGTTCGAAAAAGAAAAGATAGACCTTGTGATAGGCCCGGCGCTCGGCGGGGTGACGCTTGCCTACGAAGTGGCGAGAGCCCTGAAAGTAAGGGGTCTCTTCACCGAAAGGCAGGAAGGGGCCATGGTGCTCCGCAGGGGTTTCGTGATAAATCCCGGCGAGCGGGCGCTGGTCATAGAAGACGTCATCACAACGGGCGGTTCGACGAAAGAGGTCATCGATGTCGTAAAAAAAGCCGGGGGCATCGTTGTCGGCGTCGCGAGCGTGATCGACCGCAGCTCCGAACCGGTCGATTTCGGCGTGCCGTTCGTATCGCTTGCCAGGATAAATGTCAAAACCTATCAAGAAGAAGACTGCCCTCTCTGTAGATCGAATATCCCGGTAACCAAGCCGGGGTCGAGGAAGTAGATAATCTTATTGTAAAATGTGAACCTTTATGTTATAGTTATCGGATATATAACACAAAGGTTCTATAATGAAAAGCGAAGAAAGGAAATTAGCGCGCAGTTTACGTTCAAAAGGATGGTCTTTGCGCTCCATAGCATCCAAAGTCAAATGTTCTAAGGGTGCAGTAAGTAGATGGATATCCGATATACAATTAACCGACCAACAGATAAATAAATTAAAAAACAATCAAGATAAGGGACGCGCTAAGGCAGCAAGACATCCTAATTGCAGCAGGGCGAAGTGGGAAAAGATCAGGAATCAAATTAGGAACGAAGCCGAAAAAGATATTCCGAAGAATAATTCAAATACTCTATTACATATTGTAGGAACGGCATTATATTGGGCGGAGGGGTATAATGCGAGCAGGAACGAGATTATCTTTGCAAACACAGATCCTCGCATGATAAAATTGATGATGCTCTTTTTCAGGAAAATATGCAAAGTTCCGGAATCAAAATTCCGCGGCAAGGTTTGTATTCACCCGCATCTAAACGTAAAAGCGGCAGAACGGTATTGGTCGAATATTAGCAAAATACCGCTGAAGCAGTTTAATAAATCGCATCTAGCTGTCAGCAGGGCAAGCAAGGGCAAGAGAGACACTTTACCAATGGGTACATTTAGTATACGCATGGGTGATGTGTACACCTGTTCACGGATTAAGGGATGGATAAACGGTTTAAGTAATTGGACCCTAGTGGGCGGATAGTTCAGCTGGTAGAACATCTCGTTTACACCGAGGAGGTCACAGGTTCGAGCCCTGTTCCGCCCACCACTTTCCCTGGCAATATTAGCTATATATCAATATGAGCAGGTGGAAGGTCTATATACTTAAGTGTAGTGACGGGTCCCTCTATACAGGCATTACCACGGACCTGGAGAAACGCCTGAAAAGCCACAATAAAGGCACGGCTTCAAAATATACACGTTCTAAAAGGCCTGTAATAATGGTGCGTAGAGAGTTTTTTGCCGACGAAAGCTCGGCAAGAAAGCGTGAAGCAGCGATAAAAAAATTGTCTCGACAGGACAAATTAAAGCTGATAAAATAACGAATCATCCATAAGCTTGTGTTCATCTCTGAATAACATCTTTGCGGAAGGAAAAGGAACAGCGAGGCCGAAAGGCCGAACAAGACTTACCGAAATATATAGCGCTTTGGTCGCAGTGAGGCCAAAGCGACGGGGACGTAGTTCAGCTGGTTAGAACGTCAGATTGTCGATCTGAAGGTCGCGGGTTCGATCCCCGTCGTCCCCGCCACTGTAGGAAAACCCTGCTGCTATCAGCGGGGTTTTTTGTTGGTGGCGGGGATGCAGGGGATCGAAGCCGAATTTCCGCCGACGAATAGGAGGAAAAGGCCTCCGGCCGAAAGGAAATTCGGCTGGTCCGAAGCGAGCTCTGCGAGCGTAGGACCGATCCCAGGCATCTCACTCGTGAACGTCACCCCGTTCCCTTATTTGTCCGACACGAATCCCCATTGACTTATTTCCATCCCGGCGGTAGCATACTCATAACTGGTTTTAACCAGTTGCATGCGCCGTAATTAGTTGAGAATACAACTGGTTACGGCTTTTTCATTCTTCTTGCATATTTTGAAAAATAGCAGTATTCTTGGAAGTGATGGCACAAAAATGGCACACTAAATTTGTCGGATATGGATAAGAAAACTCTTGAATTGTTAAAAAATCATCCGTTGAAATACGCGGCAGAAGAATTTTCTCTCGCAGATTGCGCCTATCGCAAAATGGTAGCAATCGGCGTTGGTGATTTTACCGAATATGAAAAAGCGTGGAGAGAATTTCTTCATCGAATCGAAAGAGTCTGGGTCAAGACTCAAGCCGCCGCTTGTGGTATGCCCGGTTGGAAAAAAATAGAATCTGAAGTTGAGGCGTTACGAACTAGCGATCCTCTCCTTGGTTATCTTAAACAAGCCCGAAATGTCGATGAGCATACCATTTCAGATCTTACCAAGGATTGGAACCCTCAGTTTAAGGCTGTGCAAAGAGGCGACAAAATCAAATTAACATGGAAAGAGTGGGATCGCCCGTTATTGCCAGTGAAAAATCGAGGCATCGTTTATAATCCACCCGAATTCCACTTAGGTAAGAGCATCGAGCACCTAAAGCATAAAGGAAAGGCTGAGCCAAGAGTGATAGCTGAACTTGCTCTAGAATTTTACTGCGATTTCTTGAATAGCGTGTCCAAAGAAGTGGTCGGAAACAAGTAAATAGAAGCGGCCCCATTAAAATAGTTAGTTATTAACAGCAGCTCAAGTTTTTTAGAAAAGCACTTGACAACAATCAAAAATACAGGTATATTATGTATAAAAGACAGAATGAAAGGATATATCTTTATGATCTTCAAGGCACCTCAAATCTCAGCTAAGGAGTTGGATGTTATTCAGGAAATAGATTCTCTAAAAAAGAGACTATCCTATTTATTGCATTCTTCTCCACAAAGATGGTATGGCTTGTTGAGTAGAATGACTTTATCAAGAGCCATTCGTGGATCTAATACAATCGAGGGGCTTAATATTACTAAGGATGATGCAGCGGCAGTTGTAGAAGGAGAAGAACCATTTGATGAAAAAACGGAAGCTTGGACAGCCAATGAGTGCTATAGACGCGCAATGACATACGTCTTGCAGGTGGCAAATGATCCGTATTTTAAATACAGCGAAGCGATGGTCAAAAGCCTTCACTTTATGATGCTAGAATATGCGTTGGATAAAATGCCGGGCCAGTGGAGACCGGGATATATTAGTGTTGTTAATGATGAAACAAGAGAAATTGTTTATGTTGGACCAGATGCTGAGCAGGTGCCGATTTTGATGGGAGAACTAATAGATTCTTTGGTGAACATGGACAAAGACAGTCGTAGTATTGTGAATGCCGCAATGGCCCATCTCAATCTTACCATGATACATCCTTTCAAAGACGGAAACGGTCGCATGGCTCGATGTCTTCAAACTCTCGTGATCGTTAGAGATGGTACCAGCGCAGCCCAGTTTTGCAGTATAGAGGAATTTTTGGGAAATTCCAGGAATGTTAGAGCATATTATGATGTTTTAGCATTAGTTGGCGGGGGAAAGTGGCAGCCAGACAGAGATGCTTTACCTTGGATACGGTTTTGTCTCAATGCTCATTTTATCCAGGCGAAAACTATGTTAAGAAGAACCGACGAGATGGGTAAGGTATGGACAGAGCTTGAAGAGGAGGTTGCGCGAAAAGGATTGCCGAAAAGGACAATCTTTGCCCTTTCAGATGGGGCGTTCGGGTACCGTATCCGAAATATTAGGTATAGAAAAGTTGCCGACGTTGAGGATCAAACTGCTAGCCGGGATTTAAAAAGGCTTGTCGATCTTGGACTCCTTGTCCCACAAGGAGAGGCAAGAGGAAGATTCTACGTGGCTTCTGATTATATTAAGAATATAAGGGAAAAACACAGAGAAAAGCAGGAAATAGAGCCACCGCTCAAAACAAGTTAATAGACACCAAGGACCGCGCCCATTTTTCGCAAAATAAATAGTCACTGACCCTTTTTTGACTGGAGGCGTGAGAATGACAAAAATACCCGCCATCCAATTTATATTTCTCGTCTGCGCTTTAATTTCTGCGCTGTGGGCTGCTATACAGATATTTAGATTTTTGCTATCTCGGATAAAGAAAACCGGAGAGGCTTTTAAGCTAACTCTTATAATATCTGTATTGAATATACTAGGAGCTATTTCGATAATACAGTTTGCTCATAAATTTATTACATTTCCAAGAAATTTTATTTTTGTTTTTTCTGTACTAATGATTTTAACAGCCTTTTCAATACTTGTTTTTGCTAAAGGATTAGTGGTTTTTTTAAAGGGTAGCTCAAAGGAAAATGCTTTTGATAATAAAATTAAGTCCCTTGAAACAATAGACAGAGATAAAACGAAGGACTTTGCCGAGAAGGAAAAGACGTTTCTCAAACGCATATCCGATCTTGAGACTAAGAATATTGAGCTTGATAGAAAATCTCGAATTATGGACGAAGTCCCTGATGGATTTTGGTTTCTTCATGGTAAAGTCCTTTATGATAAGGAAAACGGCACATATTACTGTTGGAATTGTTGGAATAAACTTGTCGGGAGAGAAAGACGGGTATTAGATGGCGACGAATACTATGTTTCTTGTAAAGTTTGCGGTGTGGGAGCTCAACTTAAAGAATATCCTCGACCTCCTGCTGCACCCGAAGAGCCGCTATATTAAACCCTGACTTTCGGGAAAAAAATTATCGGAATTGATTTAAAAACAACCCCGTCAGAACCGTCCCCAAGCTTTTCACTGTCACCCCTTTCCTATAAGCACCCTTATGGATTCTACAGAATATCCTATATATTAAGAGAAGGAGAAATTCGCTACTTCTCTTAATGATCTTTACCTCCTGGATGGCACCGATTGTCCCGATCACCTAAAGTTTTGAGACAAGTTTTCTATTGTTGTAATGCCTATATCGTATTATCATATGGATAGCCAACGGGAGGATAATAACATTAGAAGATTTATCTGGATATTTGCATGCATAGCTTTCTTTTTATCGGTATCTGGTTGCGCAATGGTCGGTTCAAAGATAACAGAGGATACGATAATAAAGATATATACGAATGAAAAAGTAAGACCCAAGGATCATCCCCTTATATTTATACCGGGTATGTTTGGTACCGTTCTCGAAGACGGCAATACCGGCAAAGTGATATGGGGCAAAATTTCTCAAGGACTGATCAAAGAGCTCGATAATTGACGCAGCTGGCCTATAACCGATGTAGTGTCGTTATCTCGCTGTGCCTGTTCGGTTCCGCGGGCGATCTCATCTTTGTATTCCGCTCTTTCCTCATCGGTCAACTCTTCTCCCGAATCAAGT
>JAQURV010000030.1 GCA_029004355.1 Candidatus Omnitrophota bacterium | reverse complement strand
TCTATGGGTCCGGTGCTAGAATCAGGGATGGTCCTGGCCATAGAGCCGATGGTGAATGCCGGGACGTTCGAAGTGGAGACGCTCGGCGACGGCTGGTCGATCGTTACCAAAGACAGGAAGCTCTCGGCTCATTTTGAACACACTATCGCTATCACGGCGGATGGGCCGGAGATATTAACGGAATAAACCGAAAATTATGTGCCCAAAAGAAGAAGCGATAACGGTCGAAGGGAAAGTGCTCGAGACACTGCCAAATGCCATGTTCAGGGTGGAACTGCCAAACGGGCATAGGGTATTGGCGCATGTTTCCGGCAAGATGAGGATGAATTTTATACGGATCCTTCCGGGAGATAGCGTGACGCTGGAGTTGTCACCGTATGATCTTACGAGAGGAAGAATAATTCGGAGAGAAAAATGAAGGTCAGATCGAGTATCAGAAAAATATGCCCTAAGTGCAAAGTCGTGCGCCGCAAAGGTACGCTGATGATAATATGCGCGAATCCCAAGCATAAGCAGAGACAGGGTTAAAGAGGAGACGAAGATGCCGAGATTGGTTGGTGTTGACATACCTAAAGAGAAGCGTGTGGAGATCGCCCTTATGTACATTTACGGGATAGGGCGGTCCCTTTCCAATAAGATTTTGAAGATCGCCAATGTGAATCCCGATAAGCGCGCCAAAGATCTTACAGAAGAAGAGGTCGCCCGCCTGTCGTCCGTCATACAGAAGGATTATAAGGTTGAGGGCGATCTCCGTCGTGATATTTCAGCCAATATAAAGAGACTCATCGATATAGGTAGCTACAGAGGGTTCAGGCATAGAAAAGGCCTGCCGGTCCGAGGGCAGAGGACACGGACGAACGCGAGGACAAGAAAAGGCCCGAGGAAGACGGTAGGCGTCGTAAGACAGAAAGCAGAAAGGACGGTAACGAAAGACAGTGGAGCAGAAAAAAAGTAAAGTAAAAAAGGCCAAAAAGGCAATTCGTGTCGTAACCAGCGGCATCGCGCGAATACTGGCGACGTTCAACAACACGATCGTTACCATTACGGACAAAGAGGGTAATACGCTGACGTGGGCATCCACAGGAAGTTCGGGCTTCAAAGGCTCGAAGAAATCGACCCCGTTTGCCGCCGGCATTGCGGCTGAGAATGCGGCGAAGAAAGCAGCCGAGCGCGGGGTAAAGGAAGTTGAAGTTTACGTGAAAGGGCCGGGCGCCGGCAGAGAATCGGCTATAAGGTCCATACAGGCGGCAGGTCTTACTATAAGGTCTATCAGGGATGTTACCCCGATCCCGCACAACGGGTGCCGTCCGCAGAAGCGAAGGAGAGTGTAATGGCGAGGAATACAGGTCCGTCGTGCAGGCTCTGCAGGCGGGAAGGCGTTAAATTATTTTTGAAGGGTTCAAGGTGTAACGGCGAGAAATGCGCCCTTACCAGACGGGATTTTGCGCCGGGCCAGCATGGACAGGCGAGAAAGAAAGAATCGAACTACGGCGTTCAGCTCAGGGAAAAGCAGAAGGTGAAGAGGATATACGGTGTGCTTGAAAGGCAGTTCCGGCACTATTTTAAGATGGCGGAGCGCTCGAAAGGCGTAACAGGACTAACCCTCCTGCAGCTTCTCGAACGAAGGCTCGATAACGTTATATTCAGGATGAACTTTGCCGGCTCAAGGTCGGAGGCGCGTCAACTGGTGCAGCACGGCCGGGTCAGCGTCAACGGTAAACGCGTCGATATTCCCGCTTATGTCGTAAAGATGGGGCAGGAAGTCTCTATTGTGGTGAAGGAGCCGGTCCAGAAGCGGCTTGGAGAGACGTTCGAAGCGCTGAAGGACAGGGCTATCCCCAAGTGGATAGAGGTCGATGCTAAGAACTTCAAATGCAAAGTGACTGCAATGCCCACCAAACAAGATGTGGGATTCCCGATACAGGAACAGCTCATAGTAGAGTTATATTCGAAATAGAAACAATAGTGTACGTATATACTGGAGGAAATGTGATATGGGTATAAGCATGAAAAATTTTGAAATGCCTAAGAAGCTCGTCCTGGACGAAGCGACGTATACGCCTACTTATGGTAAATTCGTCGCCGAGCCTTTCGAGCGCGGATACGGGGTGACGGTCGGCAATTCCTTGCGCAGGGTCCTCATATCCTCTATCGAGGGTACGGCAGCTACGAGTATCAAGATCTCGGGCGTTCACCATGAATTCTCCGCCATAAACGGCGTCGTAGAGGATGTTCCGCAGATAATCCTGAATATAAAGAAACTCATCCTGAAATCTCATTTTAAGATCCCGAAACCGATGATCATTGACGTCGAGAAGAAGGGCGAGATCACGGCAAAGGACATCAAGACCGACGAGACCGTCGAGATCGTCAATCCGGACCTTTATATCTGTACCCTGACTAAGAACGTCCATTTCCAGATGGAGATGGAGGTGGCGCGCGGAAGAGGATACGTCCCGGCCGAGAGGAACAAGAAAGAGGGGCAGCCGATAGGCGTCGTCGCGATAGATTCCATATTTACGCCTGTTACCAAAGTGAATTTCCTGGTTGAGAATACAAGAGTCGGCCAGATAACGGATTACGATAAGCTTATCCTTGAAGTCTCGACGAACGGCTCGATAGAACCGAAAGAAGCGCTCCTTTACGCGTCGAACATACTCCAGCGGCACCTTGACATATTCGTCGGATTCGGCAAGCTTCCGGAAGAAGAAGAGGCACCTGTCGAGACGGAGGAGCAGAAGCAGCTGAGGGACAAGCTTAAAGTTCCGATATCGGAACTGGAGCTGTCGGTCAGGAGTTCCAACTGCCTCAGGGAAGCCAGGATCAAAACAATCGGCGACCTCGTCAAAAAATCCGAGCTGGAGATGCTCAAATACAGGAATTTCGGCAAGAAATCCCTGGCCGAGATCAATAAGATCCTGGTAAGCATGAACCTGTCGCTCGGTATGAAGATAGAGGAATCCGCCAAGAAGGAAGAATCGGAATAATATGAGACACCGAAAAAAACATTCAAAGCTGGGGATGAAGACCAGCCACAGGAAAGCGGCGTTGCGTAATATAGCAAAAAGCCTCCTTAAATACCAGAGGATCACTATAAGTATCGCGAGGGCCAAAGAAGTACGGCGCCTGGCGGAGCACCTTATAACCTTAGGCAAGACGGATACGGTAACCAGCCGCAGGCATGCTTTCGACATATTGACGGACCGGGATCTCGTAGGGAAATTGTTTAAAGAGACCGCGCCCCTCTTCAAGGATCGTGCAAGCGGTTATACCCGCATCATACCGATGGGTTATAGACGTGGTGACGGTGCCGAGATGTGCGTTCTAGAGCTCACAGAGAGAAAGATCGTAGAGAAGCTTCCAAAGAAGAAAAAAGGCAAGGAAAGCGCGAAGCCGGCGCCGGAAGCAGCGCATGAAGAGAAGGCCAGGGCCGAGGCGCCGCAAGGAGAGAAACATAAAGAGGTCAAAAAGCAGGAACCGAAGATAAAGACCATTTCGAAGTCGAAACCTACGCTTGAGGACGAGAAGAGGGCCGAAAAGGCCAGGAGCGAGGACAAGAAACTCTCCGACAAGAAAGGTTTTATGAAGAACTTGCGGGGATTATTCCGTAAGCGGGGTGACTTCTAGTCACTAGTTAGCAACTGCAATTCCTAAGCCCCTCGGCGAAATCCGAGGGGCTTTTTCATCTCGTGACGGCGGCAACTTTTGTGGCCGCCTTTAAGCGGACGCAAATCGCATTAGGCATGCGATTTGCTCGGTAAAATTTCGATGGCCGCTCAACCTGGCAGTTCTTAAAGCCCTTGACCAGTTTTCGCGTCCTTACTAAACCGCCATAAGGTATCGAAATTTTAAACGCCGCTTTAAGGCGGCGCACAAAAAGTTCCCGCCATCTGACGAGGAAGAAAAATTTTTCGCTCTGCTGGAATGTGCTGTGCCGAGCATAGATGCAAACCGAGGCGTTTGTGCTTAAGCGGGGCGTAAAAGTTTGAGCAGATGCGAAAACTTTTTTCGCAGCGAATTTTTACATGGTTAAAAATTCGCGTCCCGCGAAGCACGAACGACGAGGTTTGCAACCCACTAAGGCACAGCACATTATGTAACTGACCCGAAAAATTACCCAAATTCCCCAATTTTCCCCTTGCGAATTCCTGAAATTCCTATATAATATATATGCTAATATTAGGGAGTAAGCAAAGATGAAGTTAACCAAGAGAGTTTCGGATATAGCAGAGTCGGTAACGCTGGCAATAACCTCCAAGGCTAAGAAGATGGTCAAGGAAGGCATCGATGTCGTGAGCTTCGCCGCCGGCGAACCTGATTTCGACACCCCGATGCATATAAAAGAAGCCGGTATCGAGGCCATAAAGAGCGGTTTTACAAAATATACGCCGTCTAGCGGCACGCTGGAGCTGCGGGAAGCGATAGCCGGTAAATTTAAAAAGGATAATGCCCTTGATTATTCGCCCGCGCAGATAGTCGTATCGAACGGCGCTAAGCATTCGCTCAATAACATATTCCAGGCGCTGTGCGAGGAAGGCGACGAGGTCCTCATACCATCGCCCTATTGGCTCAGTTATCCCGCCATGGTCAATATGTCGGAAGCGGCGCCCGTATTCATAGGAACTTCCGCCGGTAACAATTTTAAGATCACCGAAAAGGACCTGGCCGCCAAGATCACGAAAAAGACAAAATGTTTTGTGCTGAACAGCCCGTCGAACCCTGCGGGATCCGTATATTCGGCCGACGAGATGAAGGCTATCGCCGGGCTTGCCGTAAAGCACGGTTTTTATGTCATTAGCGACGAAATTTACGAGAAGCTTATCTATGGCGGCGCGAAACATGTATCGATAGCATCGCTGGGCAGGGAGATATACGAAAGGACTATCACCGTGAACGGTCTCTCCAAGAGTTATTCGATGACCGGGTGGCGCATAGGTTACGCCGCAGGTCCTCTCGAGATCATGAAGGCTATAGCTAACCTCCAGAGCCATGCCGCCTCCAACCCTAGTTCGATCAGTCAAAAAGCGGCGACCGCGGCGATCGCGGGAGATCAGCGGTGTGTCGCCGAAATGAAACGCGAATTCGAGAAGAGACGCGATCTCATGGTCTCCGGGATAAGCGGGATGAAGAATATCGCATGCATAAAGCCGGAAGGAGCTTTTTATGTCCTATGCGATATTTCGAAATTGAAGATGTCGTCTGTGGAAGCTGCAAATAAACTTTTAGACGAAGCCCGGGTAGCGGTCATACCGGGTATGCCGTTCGGCGATGACTCGGTCATACGCCTGAGTTTTGCTACCGGTACGGCGCAGATAGAAAAAGGTATGGACCGAATAAAGGAGTGGGTTTCTAAAAATGGGTAAGACTATATCGGAGAAGATACTCTCAAACCATGCCGCAAGAGAGCTCAGGGCAGGCGATGTTGCTATATGCAATGTTGATTTCTGTTTCGGGCAGGATGGCACAAGTTCCATAATAATCGACAGTTTCAGAAAGCTCGGCGTAAAACAGGTATTCGATAGATCCAAATTTCGCATGATAATCGACCATAGCGCGCCGAGTCCCAACATAGGCGTCTCTGAGATACATAAAAAGATGAGGACCTTTGCCAGGACATTTGATGTCGGGCTCTACGACATAGGCTGCGGTGTCTGCCACCAGCTTGTTCCTCAGAAAGGGCATGTTACGTGCGGCGACCTTGTTCTGGGCGCGGATTCGCATACGTGCACCTACGGCGCCATAAATGTCTTTTCGACAGGCGTTGGTTCTACTGATCTTGCGATCACCCTCGCCAGCGGCAAGAATTGGTTCAGGGTTCCGGAGACGATCAAGGTCATTGTGAAAGGCAAGCTGCCCAAAGGCGTCTATTCCAAGGACGTCGTGCTCAATATCATAAAAGATATCGGGGCAAACGGAGCTACATATAAAGCGGTAGAATTTTACGGTGAGGCGATAACAGCTATGAGCGTTGACGCCCGGCTCACTATCTCGAATATGGCGGTTGAGATGGGGGCGAAAGCAGGGTTGATGGAAGCGGATGAGAAGGTGCTGAAGTGGGTCAAGGGGCGTTCGTCTAAAGTCCCTCATCCTGTGTCAGCCGATGTGGATGCAAAGTATGTTGCTGTCAGGACATATGATGTGTCGAAGCTTGCCCCTCAGGTTGCGAAGCCTCATGCGGTCGATAATGTAAGCGATGTCACGGGCCTCGCCGGCGTAAAGATAGACCAGGCCTATGTCGGCACTTGCACGAACGGCCGGCTGGAGGACCTGGAGGCCGCGGCGAAGATACTGAAGGGCAGGAGCGTTCATCCGGAAGTAAAGTTTATCATCGCTCCGGCGTCGCGGGAGATATATCTTGAGGCGGCCAGGAAAGGTTTGGTCGAAACATTCGTAAAGTCGGGCTGCACCGTAGTGGCGCCGGGATGCGGGCCGTGTGTAGGTACCCATAACGGTGCACTTGCCGACGGAGAGGTGGCGATCTCTACTGCGAACAGGAATTTCAAGGGCAGGATGGGTAACCCGAATTCATTTATATATCTTGCGAGTCCGGTAACGGTTGCGGCATCGGCTATCGCCGGCAGGATAACGGATCCAAGGGAGCATAAGGCGAGACTGTGATGATAAATGACAAAATCCAAATGACAAATAAATCTTCAATATCCAATAACGAAAGAGATATAAAGTGAAACATTACGCAAGGCGTCTGAAGGTGCAGGACAACGTTAATACCGATTACGTCATTTCGGGACGGTATAAGTTCAAGATACAGGATCCGAAGGAGCTGGCCAAGCACATATTCGAAGATATCGATCCTGATTTTGCGGCCCGCGTTATGAAGGGCGATATCCTGGTGGCCGGTGAAAATTTCGGATGCGGATCGTCGCGCGAACAGGCGCCGCAGGCGATTAGATCGGCGGGATTCTATGCAGTAGCCGCAAAGAGCTTCGCCAGGATATTTTACAGGAATGCCTTTAATCTGGGGCTCATACTGGTAGAGTGCGATACGGATTTTATCGATGACGGCGATGAGCTGGAGTTGGATATCGAAAAGGGGAAGCTGAAGGACAGGGCCAAAGGTCTGGTCTTTGATACGAAACCCATACCATCGGTCATGAAGAGACTGCTCCGGGACGGCGGCGTTGTGGAACATTTTAAGAAATACGGAGGGTTCAAGTTTGACTAAGCATAAGCAATATCGAGCCACGCTCATTCCCGGTGACGGTACGGGTCCGGAACTTGCGGAAGCGGCCAAAAGGTGCATAGAGGCGCTGGGTGTAGACATAGTCTGGGATGTCGTCTGCGCCGGAACGGCGGCAATAGAAAAATATAAGACGCCCCTGCCGGAGAGCGTCATCGAGTCGGTGGCCAGGAATAAAGTTGCTTTAAAAGGCCCGATCACTACTCCGGTAGGAACCGGTTTCCGAAGCGTAAACGTCGAGCTCAGGAAGAGGCTGGATCTCTATGCGTGCCTGCGCCCCTGTAAAAGCTATAAGGGTGTAAGGTCGAGATACAGCGATATCGACCTCGTCATCGTAAGGGAGAATACGGAAGATCTTTACGCCGGGATCGAATTCCAGAAAGGGACCAGGGACGTCAAGACCCTTATCGAACTGCTAGACTCGTTAAGTAAGAAGAAGATACGCCGGGATTCGGCTATAAGCATAAAACCGATCTCGGTAATGGGTTCGGAAAGGATAGTGAAATTCGCTTTTGAATATGCCGTTGCGAACAAAAGAAAGAAAGTCACGGCTGTCCATAAAGCAAACATAATGAAGTTCACGGACGGACTTTTCCTGGAAGTCGCGCGTGAAGTCGCGAAATCGTATGAAGGCAGGGTCGCGTTTGAGGACAGGATAGTCGACAATATGTGTATGCAGCTTGTCCAAAAGCCGGAGGATTACGACGTCCTTGTGCTCCCTAATCTTTACGGCGATATCTTATCCGATCTGTGCGCAGGGTTGGTCGGAGGGCTGGGCGTCGCGCCCGGCGCCAATATCGGCGACGGTGTCGCATTGTTCGAGCCGACCCATGGAAGCGCGCCAAAATATACAGGGATGAACAAGGTCAATCCCGTGGCGATAATATTATCGAGCGTCCTGATGCTGAAGTATCTGGGCGAGGATGAAAATGCGGCCAGGCTTGAGAAGGCCGTTGCGCAGGTTATAGCGGAGGGCAAGGCCGTTACCTATGACCTCAAAGAGAATAGGAACGATCCTACTGCTGTCGGCACGAGCCAGATGGCAGATGCTATTATTGATAGAATAAAAAGAAGCTAATGATAAATGACAAAATCCAAATGACAAATGAAATTCAAAATTCCAATATCAAATTTCGAAGAATATCAGTTTTAGTATTTAATATTTGAAAATTTGAAATTCATTTGAAATTTGAGCTTTGACATTTGTCATTGAATATAGGAGCCGTCATGAAAGTTTCCATTATAGGTGCGGGCGCGGTCGGCGCGACGCTCGCCCAGCGTGTTTTAGAAAGCGGACTTGCCGACGTTGTCCTTCTCGATATCGTCAAAAATATGGCAATAGGCAAGGCCTTCGATCTTTCCGACGCAGCGCCCCTTGCCGGTCATGAATGCTCGATCGCGGGAACCGACGATTATAAAGAGATCTCCGGTTCCGACGTCGTAGTCATTACCGCGGGATTCGCGAGGAAGCCGGGCATGACGCGCGAAGATCTTATTGCCAAGAACGCCGGCATCGTAAAAGGCGTATCGGAAAATATCAAGAGATATGCGCCTGATTCCATAGTTATCGTGGTCACGAACCCCCTCGATACGATGACCTACCTCGCGCGTGCGGCCACAGGTTTTGCTCGCCAGAAGGTCTTCGGTATGGCGGGTGAGCTTGACGGGTCAAGGTTCATATATCTGATAGCGCGCGAGCTTAAGGTCCCGCGCTCATCCGTGCAAACATATATGCTGGGCAGCCATGGCGATACCATGGTCCCGGTCCTTTCCAAAACGACCATTTCGGGGCGTCCGGTATCCGGACTTATACCTAAAGATAAGCTCGATAGTATCGTCAAACGGACCCGCGACAGGGGGGCTGAGATAGTCAGTTTGCTCGTCTCGGGCAGCGCCTACTATTCGCCGAGCGCCGCCGCATTTAAAATGACGGCAGCTATCCTCAGGGACACAAAAAAGACCATGGTCGCTTCGGTCTGTCTCGATGGCGAGTACGGTTTAAAGGATGTTGCAATAGGCGTTCCGTGCAAGATAGGGAAGAAGGGCATCGAAAAGATAGTCGAACTGGAGTTATCCGAAGCGGAGGACGCGCACTTTCGCGCCTCGGCAAAAGCGATAAAGAGTTCGATCGCTATCCTATGATGAAATACGATCTCGCCATTATCGGTTCCGGGCCCGGCGGCTACGTCGCCGCCATATACGCTTCCCGCCGTAAGCTAAAGACATGCGTAATAGAAAAGGACCTGGTCGGCGGCACCTGCCTTAACAAGGGATGTATCCCGACAAAATCCCTGCTGAACTCCGCTTCGATCGTCTCTCTCATAAAAGGATCTTCCGTCCACGGGATAGACGTAAAAGATTACACGATAGATTTTGCGAAGATGATCGCCAGAAAAGACGAGGTTGTCCTGCGCCTTCGGGCCGGGATAGAGACTCTTTTCCGCGGGAATGCGGTCATCCTTATAAAAGGGACAGCCGTGATCAGCGGGCCCAACACCCTTAAGATCAACGGTACGGAGGAGATATCCGCAAAAAATATAATTATCGCGAGCGGGTCCGTGCCGGCCGAACTCCCGAATATAAAATTTGACGGCCGCGACGTACTTTCCAGCGACGATATCCTTAATCTCCGCGCGATCCCTGCCAGCCTCGCCATAATAGGCGGCGGAGTGATCGGGTGCGAGTTTGCCGGCCTGTATAATGTCCTGGGCTCAAAAGTTACCGTGATCGAATTCACGGACAGGCTCGTCCCGACGCAATCCAGGGAGATATCAAAGAAGCTCGAATTGAGTCTCAAGAGGCGCGGTATCGACATACTCACTTCTACATGCGCCGAAGCGGTCGTGAAGAGGGGCGCCGGCCTTATGATCTCGCTTTCCGGGAGGAGGTCCTTAGAGACCGAAAAGATCCTGGTCTCTGTCGGGAGGGCTCCCGTCACGGGTCATTTTAGCGATCTGGAAGCGCTTGGGATCGGGACTAAGAAAGGGAAGATAATCGTCGATGACTATCTGCGGACCGAACAAAAGAATATATATGCTATAGGCGATTGTGTCGACGGCCCTCTCCTGGCGCATAAGGCGTCGTATGATGGCATCATGGCAGTGGACAACATCCTCGGAAAGATGAAAAAGTCGGACTACTCTAATGTGCCGAGCTGTATCTGGACGGAACCGCAGATAGCGAGTGTCGGTATCTGCGAGGAGGAGGCGAGGGCCAAAAACATCGAGATAAAGATCTCCAAGTTCCCGTATCTTGGCAGCGGCAAGGCATATCTTCTGGGGAAGCCGGAGGGTTACGCGAAGATAATAAGCGATCGCGCGGGTAAGATATTGGGGATCGAGGTATTTGGTGAAGGCGCGTGCGACCTTATCGCGGAAGCTGTCCTGGCAAAGACGGCGAACGTCGACGTAGAGGCGTGGAGCCGCGTGGTCCATGGCCATCCGACGTTATCCGAAATATGGCAGGAAGCCGCTCACGCCTTCTGCGGCACCCCTATACATGGATTATAACCGATTGAAGAGGAGACGATCATGACCGAAGTAAAGTTGCCGCCCATAGCGGAAGGCATTAATAAGGCAGGGGTATCTTACTGGCATCATGCCGTAGGGGAGAAGATCACGGAAGGCGAAGACCTGGTCGAGCTTGTTACGGATAAAGCGACGTTCAATCTGCCCGCACCTTCCTCTGGCATACTGAAGGAGATAGTAGTGAGCGAAGGGGACGAGGCAAAAGTGGGCCAGGTGCTGGCCAAGATCGAATAGACATGAAGAAAGTCCTCTTATTGTTCATATCAGAACATTCCGGGCATCATTGCGCCAGCCTCGCCATCGAAAAAGCCCTGCACGAACTGGATGGCGAGATAGAGACGCTTAACATAAACTCTTTTAATTACACAAATCCCATCCTTGAAAAGATAATAAACCGGGCCTACATGGGCGTGGTGCAGCACAGGCCTGAGTTGTGGGACTATCTTTATGATAATCCCGGGGTTCTCAAACAAACTCAAAAACTCAGAGAGATAATACACAAATTCAACACCGGAAAACTAAAGACGCTTCTGGATGATTTTAAACCGAATGCTATAATCTGCACACAGGCCTTTCCCTGCGGCATGGTCGCGGATTACAAAAAGACGTTCGATCTAAAGATCCCCATAGTGGGCGTCCTTACGGATTACGCTCCGCATTCGTATTGGATATATCATAACGTCGACCAGTATATAGTGCCCTCACAAGAGACCGGCGATAAACTCATCGCTAATGGCATAGATTCTTCAAGGATCAAGGCGTACGGTATCCCGATAGACCCGAAATTCCGCAACGGGTCCGGCAGGGACGGGTTATGCGAAAAGCTGGGGTTGGAAAGGGGAAAGCCGCGCGTACTGATAATGGGCGGTACCCAGGGACTCGGGCCGATAAAAGAGCTGGTGAGGCTACTGGACAGGTCCAGGCTTGATCTGCAGATCGTAATAGTCTGCGGGACCAATAAGAGGCTGTATAATTGGTTAAAAGCAAGGCCGCACCAGAAGAAGATGGTGATCCTGCCTTACGCGGAAAATATCGATGAGTTGATGCAGGTTTCCGATATAATACTTACAAAGCCCGGGGGCATAACTACGGCCGAAGCCCTTGCCAGAGGCCTGCCCATGCTTATCGTAAACCCTCTGCCGGGCCAGGAAGCCATGAACACGAAGATCTTATTGCAGGCGGGGGTGGCTGTGAAGGCCGAAAGCCCGGAAGATGCCGGAGTGCTGCTTTTGGAATTACTGGATAACAGAACTAAACTGAAGGTCATGAGTAACAAGGCCCGCTCTCTTGCGAAGCCGGAGAGCGCCGTCGATACGGCAAAGCTGATCCTGGAGTTAATGCGCTAAAGATGGTTTTGTATATCTTATACAGATTAGGGTATTTCCTGGTGAACTTGCTTCCCCTCGAAGCTTCATATCGTTTCGCGTCCTTCCTTGCGGACTTGTGCTATATTATCAAGCACAGCGACAGGCGCTCCGTCATAAGAAATCTAAAGACGATAGTGCGGCCGGTGCCCGACGAGCGCACCTTGCGCCGCATGGCGCGGGAGCTCTACAGGAACTTTGCGAAGTACCTTGTCGATTTCTTCAGATTCTCCAGGATAGACGAAGAGTATGTTAAAAAATTTGTTAAGGTGGAGGGAAGGCATAATATAGATTCTGCTCTTGCAAAGGGAAAGGGCGCCGTCCTTGTCTCCGCCCATATCGGCAACTGGGAGCTGGGAGGCTCGGTCATATCTTTGATAGGGTATCCCATGAGCGCAGTCGTCCTTACGCACCGCAATAAAAAGATAGACGAGTTTTTTAAGAAACAGCGCCTGGTCGGGAAACTTACGCCGATACAGATCGGAGCGTCTCTTAAGGAATGTTACAAGGTCCTCAGGTCCAACAGGCTTCTCGGGCTCCTGGGCGATAGGGATTTCACCAAGAACGGCCTGATGCTCGATTTCTTCGGGAAGAAGACCCTCTTCCCGAAAGGGCCGTCAGCGCTCAGCTATAGGCTGGGAGCCGCGCTCATCCCGACGCTTATAGTGAGAGAACCGGACGATACTTTTCGGCTTACATTCGAGGAGCCTATTTATGCCGACAGCGCTAAGTCGGAAGGTCCGGGCGCGCTGGAACTGGCGAGCAAATGCGCGGCAATAATCGAAGGGTATGTCAGGCGATATCCGACCCAGTGGTATATATTTAAGGACATGTGGAATAAAGATGAATAAAATTTGCGTTCTCATACCGTCTTATAATGAAGCCAGGGCAATAGGCGGGATAGTGCGGGAAGTCAGGGCCCTGGGGATGCGGGCCTATGTCATAGACGACGGCTCCTCCGACAATACCGGCAAGATCGCCGGGAGCGAAGGCGCCGTTGTGATAACTAATGAAAAGAATATGGGGAAGGGCGCCGCGTTGAGAGAAGGCTTTAAGAATGTTTTAAAGGAAGGTTACGATGCCGTTGTCGTCATGGACGGGGATAATCAGCACGAGGTGAAGAGCATCCCGGATTTTGTAAAGGCTATGGAAACGACCAATGCCGATATTGTAATAGGTAACAGGATGAGCGATACCGGTAACATGCCATATGTGAGGCGGAAGACCAATCGTATAATGTCGTACTTTATATCCAGGAGATGCGGACAATATATTCCGGATACCCAGTGCGGTTTCAGGCTGATAAAGAGAAGGGTACTGGAAGAGGTCAGGCTCGACTCTTCGAATTTCGAGATCGAATCGGAACTCATCATCAAGGCCAGCCATAAAGGTTTTAAGATAGGCGCCGTTCCTATCAGGGCGGTCTACCAGGACGAGAAGAGCAGGATCAATCCTATAGTGGATACCTTGCGCTTCATCGCGATGATAATAAAGATGGATTCAAAAGATAAAGGAAGCTAGGCATGATGGAACAAGCGTTGGCAGGCAAGATGACAAGTCTTGTTACAGAGCTCGGCGATCTAGGCGTCTTTATAGGGATGTTCCTTGAATCCAGCGTTGTCCCTATACCGTCCGAGGTTATAATAGTGGGGGCCGGCGCTATCGGTGTGCCGGTCATATCGATAATGATATTCGGTTCTATCGGCGCGACGTTAGGCAGTATTGTGGGTTATGCCCTGGGCCGATACGCTGCGATGCCGGTGATATTGAAATACGGAAGGTTTATACTTATAAAGCCGCACCATATCGCCAAAGCCGAGGCGTTTGCCAAGAAATACGGCGGTTATAGTGTTTTGATAGGCCGGGTCCTGCCGATAGTGCCGTTCAAGGTCTTTTCGATCGCGGCCGGCATTACCAGGATACCGTTCCCTGTCTTTATTACTTGTACGCTGATAGGCGTCGTGCCGCGAATATTTTTATTGTCAACCTTCGGCATGGCGCTGGTCAAATATACGACGCCGTCGCTTTTGGCCGTGGCCGGTATAATAGCGATCGTGGCGGCGGTGAAGGTAGCTCACAAATTCTACGAGAACGGAAAAGATAAAACGAGAAAGAAGGCGTAAGCGCGCCATGCTGAAGACGGGATATATACATGTATATACAGGTAACGGTAAAGGCAAGACGACCGCGGCGCTCGGGCTCGCCCTTCGGGCAAGCGGCGCGGGGCTCAAAGTCTACATCCAGCAATTCGCGAAGAGTTGCGAATATAGCGAGATAAAAGCCTTGCGGAAAATCCCCGGCATAAAGGTGAGCCAGTGCGGCAACGGTACTTTTATATTCGGGAAACCGAAGATCTCCGATATCGAATGCGCGAAGCGGGGGTTCCGGGACGCGAAGAAAAAGATCCTGTCCGGTCGATACGATCTTGTGGTCCTGGATGAGATCAATGTTGCCATGAAGTTCGGTCTCGTCAGCGTACGCAGCGTAATGGGAATTATCAAACATAAACCGAAGTCCGTCGAGCTTGTCTTGACCGGCAGGGGGTGTCCGCCCTCTATAAAAAATATAGCCGATCTCGTTACGGAGATGCGCGAGGTCAAGCATCCGTATCGACAGGGGATCGCCGGGCGAAAAGGAGTGGAGTATTAGAATATAAAAAAGTTAGAGAAATATGCTTGACATTTTGTTAAAGTGATGTATAATTTTTAGCAACAAGCTTGGCAGACAAGGGCAATTGATGAACCGCTGTAATGGACGGTTTTTTTCATCAAAGTTTTTTTTAATAGCTCTTATTGTAATCTCTTTCTTAACCTCTTTCACAACTACTACGCAAGCCGCGAAGAGTCCTTCCAAGGTTCCGGCACACATAGGCCTTTACAGTAAGTCTAGTTCAGTCTTTTATCTTCGCAACTCCAACACAGCCGGTGTTGCAGATAAAACCTTCGGGTACGGCCCGGCCAATTCAGGGTGGTTGCCCGTAGCGGGAGACTGGAACGGGGACGGCATAACTACGATAGGCCTCTATAACCCCGTAACATCCGTATTTTATCTCCGTAACACCAACACGGCAGGCTATGCCGATATGACATTCGCATACGGCCCGGCCAATTCAGGGTGGTTGCCCATAGCGGGAGACTGGAACAGGGACCGCATAACTATGATAGGCCTATATAACCCCGTAACATCCGTATTTTATCTCCGTAACACCAACACGGCAAGCTATGCC
>JAQURV010000029.1 GCA_029004355.1 Candidatus Omnitrophota bacterium | reverse complement strand
GGAAGATCGTTGCAGAGGGCCGGGCAATCTGTTTTTCGTAGAGCCGTCAGGAGAGGTGAAACCATGCTGCGGTTATGCGTCCGAATCGCCGGCGCTCAGCATAGGCAATATAAAGAGAGACCCGGTATCCCGGATCGTCGAAAATGCTCGCCAAAATAGAATAGTTTATGCTATATTTAATTCAGGATTAAGCGGCATACGGAAGAGGCTTGGCGGGTGCGGCGTTAAGTTTCCGGGGAAGACGAGCAATAACTGTTTCTTCTGTCATTACATTCTGGAGCGATATGGGAAAAAAATACGTTCTTTGTATCATCCTGGCAGTCATCCTGTTTAACCCGGCTTTTGCCCCTGCGCAAAATGGTAGCGACCAGCAGAGCTATGACGGGACGTCACAACCTGGTATGGAGACGCGAAAAGTGAATAAAGACGTCTCTATAATAATGCCGGAAGGCGGGAAATTTTACAGGCGCAACCAGACTACATATGTGCAGGAGCCTCCGGATGAGTATGCCGCCCGGAAGTTCGCGGATGTCTACAGCAGGCTGAAGAAGCTCGAGGAAGTCAATAAGGAGCTTATAAACGAAATAAATTATCTGAAAATGAAAATAATCCTTCAGGAAAATAAGGCGGATAAAGATGTCCCAAAGATCCCTGAGGAATAGGTTTGCAGTTCTTGCGGTGATCACCCTCCTCCTGAACCCAGCAGCAGCTTTTTCAACCCAAAATACCCCCGAGCTGAAGAAGGCGCAATCATACAAAAGTATTTCGGCGAAGGTGGTGGAGACGATACCTTTGCCTAAAGGCTGGCATGAGGGTCTTTCGCTTAACGCCGGCAACCTGTGGGTCGCTAACGGGAAGAATGGCAAGATATGGGTTGTCGACACAGGTTCTCGCCGTCTTCTTTCCGATATTCAGCCGGTCGCCGGTTTTACGGAAGGGGTGTCCAATAAATCGGGTGATCTGTTCTTTACCACGGATTGGGACCAGAGGAAGTTATATCTTGCGCGGCTCGAGGATAATAAATTGAATAAGGAGTTGTGGGTCTCTTTCCCCGGGTCTCATCCGGCCGGGGTAGTGTGGAACGGCAAACAGTTATTCGTGATCACATGGACGCGGGGGCTGGGGACCAAGTTCGACCTCCTGACGCTGGACGGCAACATGAACTATTCAGGCAAGGTATCGATAAAAGATATCCAGGAGCCGGCGCATATGGCGTGGGATGGGGAAAATCTATGGGTAACTAGCTGGTACGACCAGCTTGTCTATAAGGTCGATATAGATAAATGGGAGATCGTCGCGTCGTTCCGTTCGCCGGTATCCAAGACGACCGGTATAGCATGGGACGGGAAACATATCTGGCTGACAGGGACCTACAGCGACCTGTATAAACTGGAGATCGCGGAAGAAGGAGGGGCGGCTATGAATATCGTAGTTACAAGCAGCGCTTTTAAAGAAGGCGAAGAGATCCCCGGTAAATATACGTGCGACGGGGAAGATATGTCGCCTCCGCTTGCCTGGGCAGGGCTGCCGCCCGGCACCAGGAGTATTGCCCTTATAAGCGACGATCCGGATGCCCCCGGCGGAACGTGGGTCCACTGGGTGGCCTTTAATATCTCTCCGGAAAGAAAAGGTTTGCCTGAAAACATGCCGGCGGATAAGATACTTCCTGACGGCGCGGTTCAGGGGGTCAATGATTCGCATCAGA
The DNA here is from genome assembly GCA_029004355.1 of Candidatus Omnitrophota bacterium. Taxonomy (GTDB): domain Bacteria; phylum Omnitrophota; class Gorgyraeia; order 2-01-FULL-45-10; family 2-01-FULL-45-10; genus FEN-1322. Next base: position 14,835 of record JAQURV010000029.1, on the reverse strand, counting down.
TCGGATACGGCGGGCCGTGTCCGCCAAGCGGTGTGCACAGGTACTATTTCAAAGTGTATGCGCTAGATACAAAGATCTCGCTCGAACCCGGCGCCGCCAAGAAAGATCTGGAGAAGGCGATGGCCGGTCACGTATTAGCCGAAGGCCAGCTTATGGGGCGGTACAAAAGAAAGTAATGCCATGCGGAAGGTCATAGTAGTTCTATCGATCGTCTTCTTGGGTGTCTCTGCGTCCGGCTGCGCTACTCTCATAACCGGATGGTATCAGAAGGTGCCGGTATCGTCGGATCCGCAAGGCGCGGCTGTCCAGGTGGACGGCGGTGAGAAATATACCACTCCGACAAAACTGCACCTTAAACGGAACCGGGACTACACCCTTCTGTTTACAAAAGAAGGGTACAGGGATGAGACCGTGAAGCTGATGCATGTCGTTAGCGGGGCCATCGCCGGCAACGCTGTGCTGTTTGGCCTTGCCGGTCTGGCTGTCGATAACCTTACCGGTTCGCAATTTAAGCTCATCCCGGTAAAGGTCGAAGTCCGGATGAAGAAAGCTTCCGAGTAAATTTCCCTTCCATTTATAACTGCTTTATACTAAAATAATATCATTATTATGAAGAGTGACGTCCAGATAGCCTCTGAAGCAAAGCTAAAGCCTATTTCATCGATTGCCGCAAAATTAGGCATACCGAACAAATATATCGAATGCTACGGTTACCACAAGGCTAAAGTCTCGATCGATATCCTGAAGGCCTTGAAACCAAGAAAAAAAGCTAAATACATAGTAGTCACAGGCATAACACCCACCCATCTCGGTGAAGGCAAGACTGTCACTACGGTCGGGTTGGCGATGGCGCTTGATAAGATCGGGGGGCGCTCTGTGGCATGTTTGAGACAGCCGTCGATGGGGCCGTTCTTCGGCATAAAAGGCGGCGGCGTGGGCGGCGGTTATTCGCAGGTCTCGCCCGAGGACGACATAAATCTGCACCTCACCGGCGACATACACGCAGTCACGCAGGCCCATAATCTCGCAGCGTCGTTCCTCGATAACCATCTCTACAGAGGCAATTCGCTTAAGATCGACCCCGCGAAGATATATTGGCGCCGCGTTATGGACGTAAACGACAGGGCGCTTCGCAACATCAGGATAGGCCTGGGCGGCGGTGAAAACGGGGTGGAACGCGATACGGGTTTTGATATAACTGCGGCGAGCGAGATCATGGCGATCCTGGCGCTTACGGACTCGATATCTGACATGCGTAAGAGATTAGGCAGGATGATCCTGGCTCTGACACGTGACGCAAAACCGGTTACGTGCGACGACATAAAGGTAGCCGGCTCGATGGCTGCGATACTGACGGATGCGATCAACCCTAATCTTGTTCAGACGATCGAAAATACGCCCGCTCTTATTCATACTGGGCCGTTTGCAAATATAACCCACGGCAACAGTTCTATACTTGCCGACAGGATCGCGCTTTCGCTTTGCGATTATGTTGTTACGGAATCCGGTTTCGGCGCGGACTGCGGTTTGGAAAAATTCGTAAATATTAAATGCAGAACGAGTGGGCTCATGCCGTCCTGCGCGGTGCTCGTGGCTTCCGTAAGGGCGCTCAAGATCCATTCCGGCATGTTCAAGATGGTCGTAGGCAGGCCCCTGGTCAGGGAGATATTATCGGAACACCTGGATGCTCTAGAGGTGGGATGCGCTAACCTTGAGAAGCAGATAGAGAACGTGCGTGTCTACGGCATACCGTGCGTCGTGGCGATCAACAGGTTTGAGACCGACACCGACAGGGAGATAGAGCTTGTCAGGCGCAAGGCGCTTGAGGCGGGCGCATTTCACTGCGTGACGAGCGGAGTCCACCGGTATGGTTCAAGGGGCGGACTGGGATTGGCCAAGGCGGTTATCGATGCATGCGAAGCCCCCGACAAAGTAAATTATCTCTATCCTCTCGATGTGCCGATAGAGAAGAAGATAGAGACGATCGCAAAGATGATCTATGGCGCAAAAGGCGTCCACTTCGAAAAATTGGCAGAAGAGAATATCAGGCTTTATAAAAAGATGGGGCTAGCGAAGCTGCCTATCTGCATGGCCAAGACGCATCTCTCGCTTTCGCATGATCCTAAACTGAAAGGAAGCCCGAGAGATTTCATCCTGCCCGTAAGGGATGTAAGGCCGTCTGTAGGCGCCGGTTTTCTATACGCGCTCTGCGGGAAGATACTTACCATGCCGAGCTTGCCGTCCCGTCCGGTGGGCGAGCGTATCGATATAGACGCGAAAGGAAGGCTGATATATAAATGACAAATTACAAAATCCAAATGACAAATGAATTTCCAATATCCAATGACCAAATGGACGAGGCGCTAGATGTATATTAATGGCCCTATTAAAGATTACCTGAATGATCTTGCGGCGAAGAAGCCGGCTCCGGGCGGCGGGAGCGCCGCGGCTCTGGCCGGCGCGATAGGCGTGAGTCTCATGTCGATGGTCGCAAATTATACGGCAGGCAATCCTAAATATAAAGTTAACGAAGCCGAGATGGCGGATATCCTGAAGAGGTCCGAGAAATATCGTGCCGGGCTGCAGGCCCTTATCGATAAAGATGTCGAGGCATACGCGAGATTGTCGTCCGGCATGAAGAAGGTCGCTAAGGATTCCCCCGAACTGGATAAGCTCTTTAAGGAAGCTATGGAGCCGCCGTTCGAGATGTGTAAGATCGCGGCCGAGGCGCTGGGATTATGCAAGCGCTTGGTCGGGGCGGGGAATAAAAACCTTATCACAGACACGGCTATCGCGGCGATCATGCTGGAGAGCGCCTTCTTTTCCGCGAAATTCAATGTTTATATAAATCTTAAATATATAAAAGATATCGATTTCGTGGGCGGGATCCACAAGGTGCTCTCGCCGCTCGAGAAGTCTATCCCGGAACTGAAGGAAGAGATCCTGGAGATGTGCGAAGACGTAATATCGAGATAGGAGAGGTAAAATGGCAGCGGTTTTATTGGAAGGCAAGGTAGTCGCGGAAGGTTTGAAGGCAAAGGTGAAGGCAGAGGTCGAAGCCTTAAAGGCAAAATATAACAAGGCGCCGAAGCTCATCGCGCTGCAGATCGGCGAGAATGCGTCATCGGCCGTTTATGTCAAGGCGCAGAAGAAGGTTGCCGAGTTGCTGGGTATAGAATATGAGCTGAAGACGGTCCCCGGTTCGACATCGCAGGCCGAGGCCGAAGTCATTATAAAAAACTTAAATAAAAACCCGGGTGTTACGGCGGTCATCCTGCAGCTTCCCGTCCCCAAAGATATCGACGCCAAGTCGCTGGTCAACCTGATAGCTCCGGAAAAAGATGCCGAGGGCATGCATCCGCAGAATCTCGGCAGGATACTGCTTGGCCAATATAAGATAGGGCCGTGCACTGCCATGGCGGTCATGGAGCTTCTCGAATCGACCAAGATCAGCTTATACGGCAAGGAAGCTGTCGTGGTCGGTCATTCGGAGATCGTAGGGAAACCGCTTGCGCTTATGCTGCTCAATAAATTCGCGACGACGACGGTCTGTCATATCGGAACGGGAGAGCGCGGAGTTTTACCCGAGCACGTAAAACGCGCCGAGATCCTTGTGGTCGCCGTCGGCAAAGCCGGCATAGTGAAAGGCGACTGGATAAGAGAGGGCGCCATAGTCATAGACGTCGGTATCAACAGGGTCGGCGACAAGATATCGGGCGATGTAGAATTTGAAGGCGCATCCAAGAAGGCCGCGTACATTACGCCCGTGCCCGGCGGCGTAGGACCTATCACGACGACGATATTAATGAGAAACACTGTGGAGCTATTTAAAGAGCAGGTAAAATGACTTTCTGTGAAAAGATCAAACAGGGCAAGTTCGTGGTTACGAGCGAGATCGGGCCGCCAAAGGGCACGGACTTAAAGGAGATGTTCGAAGACGCCGAACTTATCCGCTCGCGCGTCGACGCGATAAACGTCACCGACCTGCAGAGTTCGGTATTGCGTGTCGGATCGCTTGCGGTGTGCAGCCTTCTTAAGGATAGGGGGATCGAGCCGATATTCCAGATAACATGCCGCGACAGGAACAGGCTTGCCCTCCAGTCGGACCTTTTATCGGCTAGCGTTCTGGGTATCGAGAACGTACTGCTACTTACAGGCGACTACCCGACACTTGGCGACCATCCCGAGGCGAAACCCGTATTTGACCTGGGCAGCGTCCAGCTTTTGGGCGCAGCAAAGACGCTCCAGGAAGGTAAGGATATGAATGGCCACCCGCTCAAAGGTTCGCCCAAGTTCTGTATGGGCGCGGTTGTCAATCCCGGCGCGGATCCGCTGGAACCCGAGATAATAAAGATGGAGAAAAAGATAGAGGCGGGCGCGCAATTTTTCCAGACGCAGGCCGTTTATGACGTAGGGCTGTTTAAAAGATTTCTCGAAGGTATTAAACATATAAAGGCGCCGGTGCTTGCGGGCATAGTCCTTTTGAAATCGGCGGGCATGGCACAATACATGAATAAGAACGTTGCCGGCGTATTCGTGCCGGACTATCTGATAAAAGAGATGGAAGAGACTAAAGACAAGTCGGAAAAGTCGATCGAGATAGCGGCGCGGCTCATCAAGGAATTGAGGCCGCTATGCCGGGGGATACATATAATGCCGATAGGGTGGGATAAAAAAGTACCCGCTCTCCTGGATGCGGCGGGACTGTGAAAGGGGCGAGCAGTATGGCTAGCGTAACGCAGCAGATTACGGTGAAGACGGTTGCCGGGCTCATGGTGAGCGGCGCAAAGAAAGCGATCGTAGAGACCGAAAACTATCTTTCTAAGGCGATCAAAGAGAAGGGTGAGGCGGCCAGGCTGGCGTTCCCCGAAACGGCGTTCTATCTGCCGCTTTCGAACGGGCTTCTCGGCCTGGAGACGAAGACGCTCTCCGACGCGAAGAAGATAGTCGAGACGGCAAAGACCCTCGTCATAAAAGACGTCCCGGCCGAAGAGAAGTGGGCTACATTCTTAAAGGACGCATTGAACGCCGGCGTAGCGGCTATTCTTACGGAAGAACTTCTTCTTGCGCTCAGGTATATTTACGCCGAAGAGCCCCAAGAGGGGTGTCCGGGCTTCTTCTCGGATACGCTGCTGCGGGCGCTCGGCATCCAGCTCGTCGACGGCAGGATCTCGGGGATCGCCGTCATTCTCGGCAAGGCGCCGGATAAGAATGCGGCGGTTGCGATCGTGCGTGACCTCCAGAAGAGGAATATCCTTACGCTCATCGGAGGCAATTGCGACGGCGTGAGCATAATAGATCAATTGAAAGAAGGCGGACTTGCGATGGGGCTCGAGTCCTACGTGGTGCCTTTCGGCAGGGACACGACCTCGGTGGTCTACGTCCTTAATTTCGCGATACGCGCGGCCCTTACATTCGGCGGGATAAAAGCGGGCAATACGGCCGCATGCGTAGATTATCTGAAGAACAGGGTCCCGGCGTTCGTGCTTTTGCTCGGCGGAGTAGATGAGCTCAAGGCGGCTATCGGAGCAGGGGCGCTTGCGGCAGGAGTGCCTATTATAACCGATCTCGACTTGCCGGAAGTACGCGTCGGCGGTGTTTGCGCTCACGAAGAATGCGTAGTCGTAGAAAAAGACCCTAAAAGAATAGTCCAGAAAGCGATCGAGGCCAGGGGTATCAAGGTCAAGGTCACGCAGGTGCCGATACCGGTCCCGTTTTCCGCGGCGTTCGAGGGTGAACGCGTCAGGAAAGAGAACATGTCCGTTCAGTTCGGCGGAAAATATTCGACGGCGTTCGAATATTTGCGCATGAAGAAGATGAACGAGGTCGAGGACGGCAAGATAACGCTCACAGGCCCGGACGTCGACGATATGCAGGAAGGCTCAAGCCATCCGCTCGCGATAGTCGTAGATGTAGCCGGCAGGAAGATGCTGAGCGACTTCGAACCTATACTCGAGAGGCAGATACATAAATTCTTGAATTACGCGATGGGCGTATTCCACATGGGACAGAGGGATATGAACTGGATGCGTATTTCGAAAGACGCCAGGAAGGCCGGATTCAAGATCAGGCATTTCGGCGATATACTTATAGCCAAGCTGAAAGACGAATACGGCGCGATAGTTGACAAGGTCCAGGTCGCGATATACACGAATGAAAAGGACGTTAAGGCCCTGCTCCCCGAAGCGAGAAAAGTATTTGCATCGAGGGATGAGCGCCTCGCGGGAATGACGGATGAGTCCGTCGACACGTTCTATAGCTGCACGCTGTGCCAGAGCTTTGCACCGGACCACGTTTGCGTGGTGAGCCCGGAACGGCTCGGCCTGTGCGGCGCGTATTCATGGTTAGACGCGAAGGCGGCGCATGAGATCACGCCGACCGGCGGGAACCAGCCCATAAAGAAGGGCAAGGTTCTTGATGATGTCAGGGGTCTCTGGGAAGGTATAAACGAGTTCGTCTTTAACGCTTCACATCAGCACACATCTCAGATGTCGGCATATTCGCTGATGGATTCGCCGATGACCTCGTGCGGATGTTTTGAATGCATCGTTGCGATAGTGCCGGAAGCTAACGGTGTTATGATCGTTAACAGGGAATACTCGGGCGAGACGCCCGCGGGCATGAAGTTCACGACGCTTGCAAGTTCTGTCGGCGGCGGCAACCAGACGCCAGGTTTTCTCGGGGTGGGCAGGCTCTATATCGCGAGCAAGAAGTTCATCTCCGCGGATGGCGGGTTGAAGCGCGTGGTGTGGATGCCGAAAGAGCTGAAAGAGGCGCTTAGCGATAAGCTTAAAGCGCGTTGCAAGGAACTTGGTATGCCGGATCTATTTGACAAGATAGCGGATGAGACCGTTGTAACCGATGCCGCGGGGCTCGTCGAATATCTGCAGAAGGTCGATCATCCGGCGCTGAAGATGGCGCCGTTGATGTAAAATTTTTCGATGCAGCATCGTAATGTGCTGTGTCGAGTGGTTCGTAAACCTCGGGGTTGTGCTTCGCAGGGACGCGCAAATTTTAACCATGTAAAATTTGCGCTCGGGAAAAATTGCTCGGACGCTGCCTCGCAATTTTTACGCCCTGCTTAAGCACGAACCCCTCGGTTTCCGAACCACATCGCCATATCACATTACGGCAGAGCGAAAAATTTTACCGGAGGTTAACATGAAAATACTGAAGATACTGATCCCGGTCATTGCGCTCATTGCGGGCGCGCAATTTGCGTATTGCGAGACGCCGCAGGTCGTTACTTATACCGACGACCAGATCCCCGCCGCGACGCGCAACGCGATCCATAAGATCAACGATATCCTCTGCAAGAGCATGCAGGAGAATAAATCCGGCGTGATGATCAATATGTTCACCGAGGAAGGCAGGACGAGCGGGACGCTTGAGACGGATGTCACGGATTCTTATAAGAAGGTGGGGGAGCTTGCAAAGGGAGCCACCTTCACTACAATGCATGAGTATCTTATAGAGGCGAAAGAGAAGAAGGTCTTTACCGTTCCTCTCCCCGGGGACAGGAAGAATAAGTTCCTGATAAGCGCGGACGGCGGGAAGGGATCGTTATTTATATCGCTCTTAGTTTCCCGCGGAAGCCCTAAGGATATCATGCTATCGTTCGTCTACATCAAGACTGCGCAAGGATGGCAGCTTTACAGCTTTCATTACGGGATCTACAAGGTCGGAGGGAGGACCGCCGCTCAATGGTATGAAGAAGCGAGAGGGATGTATGAAAGAGGCTGGACCATCCCCGCTATGCAGTGGATGCAGTTCGTGAGCACTTTTATCCGGCCGGCCCCGTTCATCCAGTATGAGAAAGAGGCCGAGATGATCGAATTTTTTAAAAATGGCGGCGCAGAGGTGGCGAAGAACTATAATTTCCCGTTCAAGGCGAACTGGGTAAAGAATACCCCGGTGATATACGGCCTCGATACCCGCCTTAATAAAAATAATCTTATGCCAGTAATAGTTTACGTTACGAAGTATCCGCTGAATAGAGGCGTCGCCATCCAGGAAGAAGCGGATGCCATAAGCTCAAAGCTCGAAAAGGAGATACCGGGTATTACCAGATACAGCTCCGAGATCGGATATAACGCGTTTACGGAGCCCCCGGTCGATAAAAACAAGAATTATAAGTACCGCAGCGTAATAAGCAAAGTCAGGTGAGGATAGGATATGGCTTTAACCGGATTGGATATTTATAAGCTTCTGCCAAAAACGAACTGTAAAGAGTGCGGATTCGCGACGTGCCTGGCGTTTGCCATGGCGCTCGCCCAGAAAAAAGTCTCTTTGGATAAGTGCCCGAGTATAACGGCGCAGGCTAAGGAGGCGCTCGAGAGCGCTGCCCAGCCCCCGGTCAAGCTTGTTACGATAGGCGCAGGCGATAAAAAGATAGAGATAGGCAACGAGACGGTGATTTACAGGCATGAACAGAAGTTCTATCACCAGGCGGCAATAGGCCTCCTCATAGAGGACTCTTCCGCGCAAGACCGTATCGACAAGGCGATCGCTGAGATAAAAGGGCTTGAGTTTGAGCGCGTCGGCCAGAAGATCGCGGTCAACCTTATATGCGTGCGGAATTCTTCCGGCGTGAAAGATAAATTTGTCAGTACGGTAAAGAAGGTCGCCGCCGGGTCGGACCTGTGCATAGCGCTCGACAGCATCGATGCGGCAGCGGCTCTCGAGGCGGCACGTTCGATCAGAGGCAGGCGGCCGCTTGTCATATGCCGGAACATGAAGATACTGCCTGAGTTTGTAAAAGCGGCCAGGGAGGAGAACCTGCCGCTCGCAGTCTCCGCCTCTACCCTTGAAGAAGCCGCGCAGGCGACCGATATCGCTAAGAGATCCGGCGTAGACGAGATAATTATTAATCTGGATGGGAACGGCCTGGCAAAGACGATACAGGATTTTACCTATGCCCGCCGGGCCGCATTGAAGAAAAATTTCCGGGCGCTCGGTTATCCGTTCCTAGCGTTTACGAGCCAGGCCGAACCTCACCTGGAACTTGCGGAGGCCGTATCGTATGTCCTGAAATACGCGGGTATAGTCATAATGAAGAACAGGGACAAAGATTTTATATTCCCGCTCCTCGTAGCACGGCAGGATATTTACCAGGATCCGCAGAAACCGGTCCAGGTGGAGCCGAAGATATATGAGGTGGGTAAGGTGACGAAGGATTCCCCCGTAGCTGTCACTACGAACTTTTCCATAACCTACTTTACGGTAGCTGCCGAGGTCGAGTCGAGCAAGGTCCCGACGTATATAGTAGTCTGTGATTCGGAAGGCATGTCAGTCCTGACCGCATGGGCGGCTGAAAAGTTCACGGCCGAACAGATCGCCGACACCCTCAAAAAGTCCGGCATCGAGGGCATCGTATCGCACAAGAAGATCATAATACCCGGCTATGTCTCGGTCCTGAGCGGCAAACTGGAGGAAGTCTCGGGCTGGAAAGTTTCGGTGGGGCCGAGGGAAGCCTCCGGGATACCCAACTACTTGAGGAACTGGAAATAAGTGAAGGGATTCAACGTCAGATTTATACTGCCGGGCAGCACAAAAGAAGCGGCGGTTGCCGGAGGGACGGACCTCCTGAGCGCGGCTATGAAGGCCGGCATCGTTATCAGCGCGTCCTGCGGCGGTGAAGGGCTCTGCGGCAAGTGCAAGGTCATAATCGGCCAGAAGAAGGTTCTCGCCTGCGAGACGATAGTCGAACACGATCTCGAGGTCACCATACCCAGGGAATCTCTCGAGATACATGAAAAAGGGGCGGCGGAATCCGAAGAGTTTACCAAGGGCGTCGTCCTGAAGCGCGAGAACGCGTATCCGTATTTTCCTCTTGTGACGAAGGTATATCTCAAGCTTGCTGCGCCGACTGCCGACGACAATGTCAGTGATCTGGACCGTATATGCAGAGAGCTCGGTAAGAAGGTAGACAGCCTGCATATCTCGACAAAGCTTGCGAACGTCAAATTTTTAAGCGAAACGCTGCGGGACAGCGATTTTGAAATAACGGTTGTGCTGGGCTACAAGGAAGGCGGTTTCTCGATAATCGCGGTCGAACCCGGAGACACGACCGGACGTAATTACGGTTTTGCTTTTGACATCGGCACCACAACTGTCGTAGGGCAATTGATCGATCTCAACAGCCGGGAGATACTGGGTACAAGGATCGCTTTTAATAAGCAGGCCTCCTATGGCAGCGATGTGATAACGCGGATCGTATTTGCGTCCGCCCCGGAGGGGCTTGAAAAGTCGCATAAGGCGGTCACATCGAATATGAACGAGATGATCGATGATCTCACAGGGGCATGCGGCGTAAATCTCGGCGATATTTACGCGATCACATGCGCCGGCAATATGACTATGATGCACCTCCTTCTGAAGATAGACCCGTCGGCCATCAGAAAGCCGCCGTATATCCCTACGACAACAGCCTTCCCTGCCATCCATTCTTCGGAAGCCGGCATAGACGCTAACCCCAAGTCACTCGTCTCATTCCTGCCGGGCGTGGGTACGTATGTGGGCGGTGATATAGTTGCGGGTGTTTTAGCATGCGGCCTTTTCGAAAATGACGGGCTGTCGCTTCTCATCGACATCGGCACCAATGGCGAGATTGTCCTGGGCAATAGAGATTGGATGATGGGCGCCGCCGCGAGCGCGGGCCCTGCCTTTGAAGGAAGCGGATTGAGCTGCGGAATGAAGGCGGTGCGGGGCGCCATCCAGAAAGTTGATATAGACGCAGGACTTAACGTAAAGTGTGATATTATAGGAGGCTCTAAGGCGCTCGGGGTATGCGGATCTGGCTATATCGACCTCTTGTGCCAGATGCTTAAACGCGGCATAATAGATAAGGCTGGCAAGATCGATATGAACATTAAGTCGTCCAGGGCCAGGAGGGGCGAGAATGTAAACGAATTTGTCCTGGCGTTCAAGTCCGAGACGGATGCCGGGAAAGATATTATAATAACCGAAGATGACATCGAGAACCTTAAGCGCTCGAAAGGCGCGATATATAGCGCTATAATATCTCTCCTGGCCAAGGTCGGGAAGGATATAAACGAAGTGGCGAAGATATATATAGCGGGCGGGTTCGGCAATTACCTGAATATCGAGAACGCGGTCTCGATAGGGCTTCTGCCCGACGTCAAGAGAGGTGTCTACGAGTTCATCGGTAATTCATCGCTCGCCGGCGCAAGGATGTCGCTTTTGTCAAAGGAAGCGTTTATGGTGGCCGATGGGATAGCGAAGAGCATAACCTATATCGACCTGAGCGCGGAGCCGACCTACATGGATGAATATGTTGCGTCGCTATTCTTTCCGCATACGAATCTGCGGAGGTTCCCATCGGTACGGTCATAGCTGTGAACGGGAAGGGCGGGACGGGAAAGTCGTCCATATGCGCTTTTTTGATAGCGCATATTATCGAGAATGCGCTCGGTTCGGTCCTGGCGATAGATGCCGATCCCAACTCGTGCCTTCCGGAGTCGCTCGGCGTGAAAGAGCCGGAGACGATAGTCGGCACCTGCGATGAGATATCGAAGAACCTTTCGAAGATACCGGCAGGCATTACCAAGGACAGGTTCATCGAGATGCGTGTCCAGGAGGCGGTGAACGAGGCGAAGGGTTTCGATCTCCTCGTGATGGGCCGCCCGGAAGGGCCGGGATGCTACTGTTATGTGAATAACCTGCTGCGCGGGATCGTAGGAGATATCGCTAAAGGGTATGATTTTGTTATAATAGATAATGCGGCGGGCATGGAACATATATCGCGAAGGACGACGGCGGAACTTAATAAATTACTTATAGTGAGCGACTATTCCATCCCGGGCGTGCGTTCGGCCCGGCGCATATATGACCTTGCCAGGCAATTGGGTATAAAGTTCAGCGGCGCCTACCTTGTGGTGAATAAGGTTACCGGACCGGTCGAGCCGCTTGCCAAAGAGATCGGCCGGACGGGCCTCGGGGTAGCAGGGACCGTCCCTTATGACGAAGGTATGGTGGATTGGAATATCTCGAATAAGCCGATATTCGATTTTCATAATGAGACGATCCGCGGCGAGATCGCGAATATCTTCAATAATTTAATGAGGTAGGACGATGCCTATAGAGTTGATCAAAGAAAAGTGTTCAAGCCCGATAAATAGCGTCGAGATCGGCGTTTCAGGCAAGAAGGTTGTGACGATAGGCGGTGAATCTGCCATGCCATTTCTCTTTGACGAAGGAAATATGCCGAACGCGCCGCGGGTGGCGCTTGAGATATTGGATTCCGAGCCGGCGGAATGGCCGGAGGAGCTTATCAGGCCATTCGGCGATTCTTTAAAGGATCCGGTCGGGTGGGCGGTCAAGTGCGTGAAAGATTTCGGCGCAGGTATCTTATGCGTGAGGCTGCAGAGCACCCACCCCGACTATGGCTCCAAGGATGCGGATCACGTCATTCCGATATTGAAATCGATAATAAAGGAAACGGCCGTACCGCTCATAGTCATCGGGGGCGGAGACGACGAAAGGGATAATATCGTCCTGCCGAAGGTGAGCCAGGCCCTGAAGGGTGAAAATTGCCTTCTTGGGATAGCGACGCAGAATAATTACAAGACACTCGCAGCCACAGCGCTGGCGGATGGCCATTCGATAATTGCGGAATCGCCGATCGATATAAATATCGCCAAACAGGTGAACATACTGATAAGCGACATGGGTTTCAACCCGCATAAGATCCTGATGCATCCTACTACAACATCTCTGGGTTATGGTATGGAGTACGTCTACTCGATAATGGAACGGGGCCGGCTGGCCGCGTTCATCGGCGACAAGATGCTCGCGATGCCGTTCATCCTCTTTGTGGGAAGCGAAGCATGGAAGACGAAGGAAGCGAAAGAGGCGGCCTCGGCGCAAGGCGTTAATTGGGAAATAACGACGGCTGTTTCGATGCTGCAAGCCGGCGCGGACCTCCTTGTCATGAGGCATCCTGAAGCAGCGGAGAATGTACGTAAATATATAGAGATCGTTATGAACGGAGGGGGCAAGAAGTGATAGTCATAGGCGAACTCATAAACGGCATGTATAAGGATGTGGGGAAAGCTATAGCGAATAAGGAATCGGATGTGATACAGCATCTGGCCGCGGATCAGGTGATGGCCGGAGCTTCGGTGCTCGACGTCAATACCGGGCCGTATTCACAGAACCCTAAGGATGATATGAAATGGCTTATCGAAACGATCCAGGGTGTTGTGCAGGTACCTTTGGCGCTGGATTCGACCAAGGCCGACGTAATAGAAGAAGGGTTGAAACTCGTTGCGAAACGCGCGATAATAAACTCCACAAACGCGGACGAGGCGAAGATGGCGGTAATATTCGGCCTTGCCAAAAAATATAATACCCAGGTTATCGGACTTGCAATGGACAAGTCCGGCGTCCCGAACTCAAAAGAGAAGAGACTCGAACTCGCGGCGGCCATAGTGGCCAAGGCCATGGAGTTCGGTATCAATGCCGAGGACCTGTTTCTCGATCCGATAGTGCTTCCCTTGAATGTGGCGCAGGCACAAGGCTCCGAGGTTCTCGAATCGATCAGGGAGTTCAGGCTGCTCTGTGACCCGGCTCCGAATACTACGATAGGATTATCGAACGTCTCCCAGGGGACGAAGTTCCGTCCGCTCGTCAACCGGACGTTCCTGACGATGGCTGTCGCGAACGGCCTTACGTCTGCCATCCTGGATCCGCTCGACAAGGAGCTTATGGACGCGATGATAACGGCCGAGCTCGTATTGAACAAAGCGATATACTGCGATTCGTTCCTTGAAGCATACAGAAAGAGGTAGGTGCGACTATGAGAGGAAATATCGGTTTTGTGACGTGCCTGTTGGTTTCTGTTTTATTCGCCGTTTATCCGCTTGGTCTTTTGGCGGATGACGCGCCATCCTACGAGCAGCTTAGCCCTAACGGTAAATATGTCTTTGTTATGCTTTCGAAGAGCCCCGATGCTGGCGGCAGGGTCGATATGTTAAAGTCCAGGTATAAGCATTCCGGGCTTTATAAGGTAACCAATATGAAGAAATCGTTGTGGCGGGTCAACTGGTATTCCCCCAGCGTTCACATCGCGTCGGACGGCATTCATCTGGTAAGGGTGGGACGGCCTTATACTGCGGCCATAAACGGAAAGCCGGACATGGCGCAGCTTGCGATCGCGTTCTACGAGAACGGCAGCCCCGCCAAGAAGTATCTTATTAAAGATCTTATCACTAAGTCGTCAAAGCTTACTAAGACAAAAGCCGGGTTCGAATGGCAGAAGCGCATAGCTTTTGACGATGCCTCCGCCACTATTGATGTCGAATTGGTGACTGGACAGACGAAGACGTTCGATATAAAGTCCGGCAAGATGGTTTCGCAAAAGGCGGATAGCCGCAAGAGGAGATGATAGAAATGGAACGTAAGAAGATAATGATAACAGATCTACAGACGAAGAAACGCGAAGGCAAAAAGATAACGATGCTTACCGCTTATGACTATCCGATGGCCCGGCTGGTCGACGACGCCGGCATAGACATGATATTGGTCGGCGATTCGCTCGGTATGGTCGTGCTGGGCTACGATTCTACGGTACCGGTGACGATGGACGAGATGATACACCATTCCAAGGCCGCGAGGCGCGGGACAAAGTTCGCTTTTCTGGTCGGCGATATGCCGTTTGGGTCATATCAGGTCTCGAAGGAAGAGGCTATCAGGAACGCGGGGCGTTTTATGAAAGAGGCGGGCTGCGATGCGGTCAAGCTGGAGGGCGGGGACGAAGTCATCGATGCCACGATAGCGATAGTGAACGCGGGTATTCCCGTGCTCGGGCACCTT
>JAQURV010000028.1 GCA_029004355.1 Candidatus Omnitrophota bacterium | reverse complement strand
TTCTGCCGTTAACGCGCCGGGAAATACCGCCGTATCCGGGAAGTGTCCCCTAAAATAATCTTCGTTTATGCTTATGTTCTTATACGCCTTTATCGATTCTCCGGGCTTGATCTCCACGACTCTATCAAGCATAAGGAACGGATATCTCTGAGGGATCAAGGTCTTAATCTCTTCGGTGTTCATCATGTTTTATAGATATTCCTTGGCTAAACTAATTGTATCTTTCAAAGTACGCAATTGAGCCAGTTTCTCTTCCGGTATCTGGATAGTATACTTCTTTTCCATAGCCGCCAATATCTCGAGCGCCATCATCGAATCCATTCCGAGATCCTCGACAAACCTCGACTCAAGGGTGATCTCTCCCGGCTCTATCTCTGTAACTCTCGCTATTATTTCCCGTAATTCTTTTTCTAATGTTGGATTATCTATCTTCGGCATACCTGGCACCTCCTTTACATTGCCAACCCACCGTCAACTTTTATTACCTGGCCTGTAATATAACCGGACCTGTCGCTCGCCAGGAACGAAACGACCTTGGCGACCTCTTCCGGAGCGCCAAACCTGCCGGAAGGTATCATCTTTAAAAGGTTCTCTTTATATTTCAAATCTTTCGTCATATCGGTCTCGATATATCCGGGCGCTACGGCATTCACTCTTATGTTATATAAAGCTACCTCTTTGGCCAGGGATTTTGTAAGGCCGCATATGCCGGCTTTAGCGCTTGCGTAATTTATCTGGCGCGGCGTACCTACCACTCCGGCAACCGAGGAGATATTTATTATGTTGCCGCTCTTCTGTTTCATCATTGTAACAATGCATGCCTTGGCCATATTAAAGTAGCCGGTGAGATTGGTCTCTATGACATCGCGCCACTCGGCCGGCTCCATGAACATCAGGGCTTTATCCTTTATGATGCCGGCGTTATTTACAAGTATGTCGATATGGCCGAATTTGGCTAGAGCTCCATCGATGACTTTCTTTGCCTGACTGTATTCGCGCGAATCGGATTTGATCGCTTCCGCCTCACCCTTCAATTCCTTGATCTCGTCCAGCAACTTCGCCGCGGCCTCGTCGCTCTTCAGATATGTGAAGACAACCTTGGCGCCGCTGCGGACAAGCTCGAGAACGATTGCCCGGCCGATCCCTCGAGACCCTCCCGTAACTATCGCAACCTTATCTTTTATCATATTTTCCTATCGCCAATACCGAGTTCGAACCGGTAGGGCTGAAAGAGTCTATCAGTATACTGCTGACGCTGGCCTCCCGCGCCTCCTTCGGCACGCAATCTATATCACAGCGCCTGTCGGGCTTCTCGTAATTTATCGTCGGCGGAATAATACCTTCCTCAAAAACACCAACGGACGCAGCCAGATTCATAGCTCCCGAAGCTGAGAAAGTTTCGCCTATCATAGACTTCGCAGAGCTCGCCGGAACTTTGGTTCCGAGGGAGCCGAAGATCGTTCTGATCGCCACAGCCTCCATAGCGTCACAATCAAGAGTTGAGTCGGCAGCAGCGCTCACATACCCTACATCATCGGTATTGAGACCCGCTTCGGCAAGACACGCCTTTATGGCGCTGATAGCGCCTTTTGCCTTCGGGTTATAGATATTTGCGCTGTCAGGGTCGAAAGAGGTGCCGTAGCCGAGAAGTTCCGCGTAGATCCTGGCGCCGCGCGTCTTCGCGTGGTTAAGTTCCTCAAGCGCAAAGATCGCCGCGCCTTCTCCGAACATGATACCGTTCCTGCGCTTATCGAAGGGGCAATCTATCTCTTCTTTGCCCGGCCTTGAGCCGGCAAGGTGGCCTATCTTATGAAAACCTTTATAAGTCTGCTCACACAGGTCCTCAACACCTCCTGCCAGTACAACTTTGTAACCGTAGAGAGAGATCATATTCATCGCATAATATATAGCATCGGGACTCGAACAAAAACCCGTAGATATGGTGCTGTTAAAACCCTGAATGTTGAAACGTATCGATATCTGGCTTGCGGGAGAATTGACGACGGTATTAGGAAAAAGCGCCGGGTTGACGGAGCGAGGGCCGCCGCGGAGCGCTTCTTTGTCAAACTCGCTTATGGACCAGAGGGAACCGACCGTCGTACCTAATGAAACGCCAAACATGTCGGTCTCTTCTTCGGTAATAGGATAGCTGATACCCGCGTCATCCAGCGCCAGTTTCGACGCCGCAAGCGCAAGCCTTGTGCTCCTATCCAGGTTCCTCAGGCCTTTCGTGCCCAGTATCGCCTCCGGGTTAAAATCTTTTATCTCTCCGGCCATCTTGCTCCTCAAATTACCGGTGTCGAAAAGCGTCACGGGCTTTATACCGGAGACTCCTTCCTGGAGCGCCTTCCAGAACTCTTTCTTCCCTATGCCGTTGGAAGCCAGTACGCCGATCCCGGTTATGACTATCCGCTTACACATCTTATCCTTCTTCAAATAATAATACCCAATCTCGTAAAATGAAATTGGGTACTATCTTGAAAAACCGTTTGTATCTTTTTCTTCCTGTTCAGTTATCCAGCGGTCTATCGTGGACTTCTTAAACCGCCAGTTGGCCCCTACCTTAAAGCAAGGAAGCTTCCCGCACTTTGCGTGCTTATAAATGGTGACGGGTTGCATCCTCAGGTATTTAGCCACTTCCTGAACCGTGAAGACTACGTCTTCTGGCATACCAACACCACCTTTTGATATGAATTATACTCTTTTGATACAGGCTAGTATGGAGTAATACCAAAGTATACCCTATAAAGCGGAATTGTCAAGGGGTGGGGTTTAAGAAATGTTCTACAGGTATTTCGCGGGTGCTATACCTTAAGCTTATACCTTTCCAGCGCGGTGCTTAAAAGCCGGATCTCGCTATCGAGACTTTCGATGGCGGCGTTCATCTTGTCCTTGTCTTTATGCGATGAATTGATCATCTCTCTTAAGGTATAAAGTTGGGCAAGGACATGCTCTATATGGGCCTTTTCGGTAGTCACCATTTGGGACAGGCTCTCCGTCAGCTTGTTTATCGAATCGGCCAGGGATACCATTTCGTCGCCTCGTCTTAAGGTTATGCGCGCAGAGAGATCGCCTGAGGCCATGGACGAGAGGAATTTTTCTATCCTGTATATAGGACCCGCGATCTTATGGGAAAGGTATATGCCCAGGAAACCGATGAGCGGCGATATGACAAGCATGCTTATCAATATCCTCATATTCACGGTCCTGACTATCGCGATCAGCTGGCCCTGGGGATATACATTGGCGAGCTTTTCACCGAAAAGTATCATGGTGGTATAATATATGGCGTATGCGCAGAAACCTGCCGTTACGAACATCAAACCAAGTATAATGCCGGCGTACTTAAGCTGGAACCTTCTCGCTACGATAAGCTGCCTTCTTTTAAAGTGCGGCTTTATGGCAATATTACCATCCATCTTTAGTCCCTCCTCCATATTACGATCTCTCTTTTTAACATCAATACGACCGTATTCCCTTTCGAGCTTCTTATCAGGCTCACGGCGTCCTTTAATGGCAGGTAACGCGTCTGTTTCCCGTTAATAGCGATAACCAGATCTCCCGCCTTCAGGCCGGCGGTGTTGCCGGAACCGCCTCCCCGGACCGATGAAACGGTCAGGCCGTTAAATTCCATAGTGAGCGCCGCGCCGATAAGTTCATTTGTCCCGGGCGCCACTGCTTTATACGCAGGCAGGGCCACATCGACCGTCCTCTCTATGGTGCATTTTAGCTCCAGAGACGGCTTGTCCAGGAGCGCATCGAGGACTTCCTGCAGTTCCATGTAGCCGGTGAGCTTCGCCCAGATGCCGACAAGCTTATCTCCAACCCTCACACCGGCATCAGCGGCAGGCGAGTTGGGCTGAACGCTGGCGACCCACGGAAAACCCTCATGTATATCCAGGGTAATGCCTATCGCCTTCTTTAGCCGCGCAGATTTCTCGGGGACGCCCTCCAACTTCGGCGGTTCTATTTGCGCGGCGCCTCGCTGGCCCTCAAGGTCCTGGCGCTTCTTGACGTCATCCTCTTTCTGCGCCTGCTCTTTCCTGAAAAGATAGCCTTCCAAAAATACGAGCCCGTCCTTTGCTGCCTTTGAATTCGGATTTGCCTTGAATGCCATATCGTAATAAGTAAGCGCCCTGATATAATCGCGCCTCTCCTTTGCCTGTTCGGCCAGTTTTATCAGGTTGTCCTCTTCTTCGTCGAAATATAATTCTTTAATGTCGTCTTTCAATATCGTCTTTTCGCCGCTCACCGTAGACATAATGATGCGGTCTTTATAATCCTCAAGAACGATCCCCTTTATCTCTTCGCCTTCGTTCGTAATGACCGAATCCGCGCGGGCAAAAGAGGCGAATGATACCAGAAGTACGCCTATGATAAATAGAGAGACCCTTCCGGCGGCAAGTTTTGCCGCTTCATAAACTTTCCGCAAAGGGACCTTCTTCTCTCCCGCGAGCCTTACGCATTCGTCGTGTTCGGGTGAAATGGTTAAGAGGCCGTCCGGCCCCTTGCTCACCTTAACCTTCAACCGACCGTACGCGGTCCTTACCCTGGTAAAGTCCCTGTCTAGCTTCATCCTCCCGGCTTCGTAGAAACGCAGGCCTATGGCGGTGGTCTCGGCAAAGATAACGTGCGCTAAGTTTTGTAATTTTGCCGCGTCGGCGATGACGGTTAACTTGAAGGCCGGCCGCGACTTCTTCATCTGTATATTCGTGACATATGCGTCGAGGGCGCCGGCGCCGATCAATTTCTCGACCGTATAGCCGAGGTGCTGAGGATTAATGTCGTCTATATTCGTCTCTATGACATAGACGCCGTCCTCCCTAAACGCGCCTTTCGCCTCGCCTATGAGGACGCGCAGCATATTCGGCCGCTGGGTTATCTCTTTCGAACCCGCCCCGTAACCTACGCCCGATACTTTCATCTGCGGTAAGGGCTGATTGAAACTCTTCGCGAGGACTTTCAGTATGCCTGCGCCCGTAGGAGTGACGAGCTCCGCCTCTATATCCGATATCGAGACGGGCGCGCCCTTCAAAAGTTCGAGGCTCGCGGGCGAAGGCACGGGAATGAATCCGTGCCTGGTCCCGATGATCGTGCGGCCCATCTCCACTTTCGACGAATAGACGGCATCGATGCCAAGCTCGTCAATAGCGATGGCTGTGCCGACTATGTCGACGATCGAATCGATATCGCCGAGTTCATGAAAAATAATATCCTTGGCATTGGCTTTACCGTGGACCTTCGTCTCGGCGGCGGCGATAGCGGTGAATATATCCTTCGCGATCCCCTTTACCCGTTTCTTTAGCGCGCTCTTCTCGATGAGGGAAACTATACTCCGGAACGAACGGTGGCCGTGCGATACGCCCAAGGCGATGCAATCGAATTTGGTGCCGGAGATCCCCCCGCGCGTGACCTTCGCTGCCTTCAGCCTGTATCCCTTAAGTTTTAGCTTTGCAAGCTCTCCCGACAGTCTCTTGAAACTAAGGCCGGCGTCGAGAAACGCACCTATGGTCATGTCGCCGGAGATCCCGGAGAAGCAATCTAGATATGCTATTTTCATATTTTTAACCTACGAATTTATCAGGCTCGCGAAGTACGCTGCCCCGAAACCGTTATCGATATTCACTACCGCGATCCCCGGCGAACAGCTGTTTATCATAGTCAGGAGCGGCGCAATGCCGCCGAAAGATGCGCCGTAACCTACGCTCGTCGGAACGGCTATGACGGCCTTTGAGACTAGCCCGCTGACTACGCTCGCAAGCGCACCCTCCATCCCCGCTATCACTATGATGACGCTTGCCCTGTCCAGGACCTCGCTCTTGTCCAATATCCGGTGCAATCCCGCGACACCAACGTCGTATAATAGTTCGACTTTATTACCCATGATCTCAAGCGTCGCCTTTGCCTCTGCCGCTACCGGCAGATCGGCCGTCCCGGCCGTTACGATGAGGACCGTTCCTTTCTTGAGGACCGGCTTATCTTTTCTATAACTTATGATCTTTGCCTTCTTGTCAAATTTAACGGCAGGATACGATCTCTTCAGCTTTAAGAACGCCTTCCTGTCCGCATGGGTAATGAGGAGTATTCCGTCGTGGCTTATGATCTTTTGCGCGATCTTTACGACCTGCTCCGTAGTCTTCCCCCTGCCGAAGACGACTTCGGGAAAACCTCTTCGCAAGTTCCTGTGATTGTCTATCTTGGCAAAACCGATATCTTTGTAAGGCAGGTCCTTCAATGTCCGGCGGATCTTTTCGTGCGAGACACGGCTCGCCTTAAAACCCTCCAGCATCCTGGTAATCTTATCTGTCATCTTTAGTTTTAGGTTTTTATGATAAGGTATATTAAGGATATGATCAGCAAAAATGAAACGATATAGAAATCGTTAAAATAGAAGAAATCTTTCACTCTCTCCGCAACGGTGTAGTCATATCGCCGCGTCGCGGGCTCTTTGCGCTTGATATCTTTTTCAAGATCCGTGTAAGGGTGGGCGGGGCGGCCCTTATGGCCGGGGGCCGGGGGATGGACCTTGACCTCTTCCTCTTCTATCTCGGAGATCTCCGTCCTTATCGCATCTATCTGCTCACGCCTAAACCGCAGGAACGTGTCGCCTATCTTGTAGGCCGGTATCTCGCCGGTGTCGACGAGACGCTTAACCTCTTCCTCGGATATCTTTAGATGTTCCGCGACTTCTTTTATGCTCATTAATTTTTCAGGCATTAACTCAGTATGACTCCAGTTTAGTGGATAGTGCATAGCGGTGAGTGGGCAGTATCGATGTTTTTCTATTCACTATTCACTATTCACTATTCACTATTCACTATTCACTATTCACTATTCACTACCACCTATCTAACTCTACTTAATTTTCCCTTCCGCTACCCACTCATCGATCCTGATGCGGTCGAACCTCCAGGTATCGCCTTCTTTCATCCCCGGTATCTTCCCGGAATTCACCCAGTCGGAGATAACGCCGACTTCGACCTCGAGATACTTCGCCAGTTCTTCCGGCGTCATCATCACATTATCCTTGCGGCCTTCTTCCTGCGGCGCGGCCTGGGCAAGCATCTTGCAGCGGCCTTCGAGGATAGCGCCTTCCGCGACGCTTAAGAGAGGCGTTGTTATATCGCCGACAACGCAGGCAGGGGCTATAAGCTTAAGCTCCTTCTCGGCGGTTATGTTACCGTTCACCTTACCGGCTACTATGATGGACTCTCCCGTAATATCCGCGCTTACCGAGGCGTGTTCCCCTATCATCAGATTACCTTTAGTGTTCAAGATCCCCTCGAACCTCCCGTTAATACGCAAATTTACAGGGTCTTTGAAGGAAAGCGATCCCTGCATTGAGGCATCAACATCCAATACTTTTTCCACCTCATGCTTCTTATCCTTTTTCCCCATCATACGCCACCCCCGATTTTTGCGAAGCAAAAATCGTCCCGAGCTGCCATTATCTTACTCCCGCAGCGAGGGACTACCTTAAATCATTCCGCCTCCCACTTTACGTGTTTCACGCCGTCCAGGTGAGCCAGGTCATCTATTATCCTGTCAGCGTATCGTGTCTCGTATAGTTTCAGGCCGACCTTGAGGAGCATATTGGTCCCGTCTTTGGCCTTCTCGACTTCGAAGTCCGTTATATCGGATCTGTAGTCTCCGAATATTTCTCTTATGGCCTTAAGCTGGCCTACGCCTTCTTTCGAATCGATAATAATAGTCCTGTACCAGTCCTTCCTGATCATCGAATGCTCTATCCTTGAGAATATCATAAGTGTGACCATTGTCAATAGCGTGGTCAAGAAAGCTCCGTAATAGAGGCCGGACCCCACGGCAAGCCCTATACCGGCAACGACCCACAGGCTCGCCGCGGTCGTCAGTCCCCGTACCGCCGATTTAGCATGCATTATAGTGCCGGCGCCGAGGAAACCTATGCCCGTGATCACGCCCGCCGCGATCCTGGCCGGATCGACAGCGATCCTGGAAGCGTACAGGTCGAAGATATGCATCGAGGTAAGCATTACCAGGGTAGAACCGACGCATAAAAGAATATGGGTCCGGAAACCCGCGGCCCTGCCGTGGAATTCACGTTCGAAACCTATCATGCCGCTAAAGATAGCCGCCAGGACAAGCCGGAACAATATCATCCAATCATTTAACATTCAATACCCCCAGGTTAGGTTCGGCCGAAAGATAAAGGTCCGATCGCTTCCCTTTCTTATAAAGTACCTCGCCGAGATAGCCGATCATGGCTGCATTGTCCATACAGTATTTTAACTCAGGGAAATATATTTTCATAGAAGAAAATGCGGCCAGCTCGCGCATCTTATCCCTGAGCCGCGAATTCGCGGCTACGCCGCCGCCGATCACAACGCGCCGAGCGCCCGTCACTTCACAGGCCCTGCGTACTTTTTCCACCAGCGCATCGAGCGCCGCCTCCTGGAACGCGTAGCATATGTCGGCTGTCTCCTTCCGGTCTATGGTCTCCGGTCTCCGGTCTCTCTTTCTGACATGATACAGGACCGCCGTTTGTATACCGCTGAAACTGAAATCCAGGGAATCTTTGCCGAGGTAGCTCCTGGGAAAAGATATCGCGGCGTTCCTGGTCCCTTTTTTGGCGAGACGGTCGATGACCGGGCCGCCCGGGTATCCCAGACCGAGTATCTTCGCCACCTTATCATATGCCTCGCCTACGGCATCGTCCTGCGTCGAACCTAAGAGCCGCTCGCTGCCTATTGCTTTGCAGTAAAAAAGCGTGGTATGCCCGCCCGAAACGACCAATCCCACGAACGGAAAGGCGGGCGTCGGCCCTTCGCTTAAGAATGAGCTGTAGAGATGGGCTAGAATATGGTTCACGCCGATCATCGGACGTTTGAGACTGTAGCCCAGCGCCTTTGCAACGGAGATCCCGGAAAGGAGCGCTCCCACGAGACCGGGACCGTTAGTAACGGCCACGAGCTTTACGTCCTTTAAAGTTTTATGCGGATTTTCGAGCGCCTTCGCTATTACCTCGATTATATATTCGACGTGAAACCTCGAAGCTATTTCGGGAACGACGCCGCCGTATCTTTTATGAAGATGAACGCTGGAAGAGACGATATTTGCCAGCACCCTGCGCCCGTCAGTGAGTGATGCGCTGGTTTCGTCGCAGGATGTCTCTAGACCTAAAGTCAGCATCAGTTGGCCATCTCCGAAAGATATACGAACTCTACGCCGTCTTTGGCCATCTGCGGTATGAACTTCGCCAGCGCGATGGCGGTATTCTTTCTGTCATGGCATATCGCGATGGCCCTGCCGCGTTTTAAGGCGAGCTTTTCGAAACCGGCAAGTTCGCTTTCGATGCGCTCCACATCATTGGAGTTATCCAGAAAGACGTCCCTCTTGGCAAAGCGTAATCCCACCTCTTTTGCGGCTTCGCGGCAGGCCGATTTCTCCGAAGTAAGGCTGTCAAAAAAGTAAAGATCGCGCTTCTTCAGGTAAGAGGCTATTACAACCATGAGTTCCTTATCCTCCGTGGCTTTAGATCCCATATGGTTAGAGACGCCTGTCAGCCCCGGCACGGATTCGATGTCTTTTACGAGCTGGGCAATGACCTCTTTCCTGCCCTCACCCGACTTTATAGTACCCGACTCTTCCTTGACGTCGTTCCGGACAGACTCCATAGGCAGATGCAGTATCGCCTCATATCCGTGCTGGCTGGCGCTCCGCGCAACATCCCGGGAATGAGGCAGGTTGGGCAGGATGGAAAAAGTCAGAGGCTCTTTGATGGCGTAGAATGTCTCAAGATTATTTGTATTGTAGCCGAAGTCATCTATGACGATCGCGACCTTCGCGCGGCGGGATGGCCTGGTAACGACCGGAACCACCGGGCTCTTCTTCTTCACAGCTTTTGTGACAGCGGTCTTCTTAACAACTTCCTTCTTCTTCGGCTCCGGCGGACGGGTCCTCTGGCCTAGATAGAATGCTCCCAAAACCAAAACCATAATAGAAAGCGCTATTAAGACCTGCCTGGTATCCAGCGTTCTTTTATTCGCCGTCCTCTTCTTCACTGCTTCTCCTGCTTGTACACTTTTACGGCCTTCATCAGGTTTACCGCGGCTGCGAGCTGGTTATCTTTCTTCAGCTGTTCCTTGAGGGGAGCCTCTTTCTTTTCACCCTTATCCTCGGAGATCTTTTCGAAGACATCTTCGGGAGGCTCCTTCTTCCCGGCGGCGGCTTCCTGCAGCGGTACGGCTATATCGGGCACTATGCCTTCGTTCTTTATCAGTTTGCCTGACGGAGTAAGATAGGCGGCGGTCGTAAGCCTCAGGGCGGAACCGTCCTTTAAAGGGATCACCGTCTGAACGGAGGCTTTCCCGTAAGTCTTCGCGCCCAATACGAGGCCGCGCTTATTGTCCTGTATGGCTCCGGCGACTATCTCGGCGGCGCTCGCCGACCCTTCATTCACCATGATGGTCAGCGGGTAGCCGCGCCGCACGAAACGGCCGCTCGATCTATATTCCACGTTCTGCTCTGGTGTCCGCGACTTTATCGAGACGATCGTCTTGTCCTTCGCCAGGAACCTCTCGGCCACCCCGACCGCGCCGTCGAGAAGACCGCCGGGATTATACCTCAGGTCGAGTATGAGCGAATCCATGCCCCGGGATTCCAGTTTCTTAAGCGCTTCGTCAAGCTCGCGCACCGTATTCTCCTGGAATTCGACGAGCCTTATATAGCCTATCTTGTCATCGATAAAGTCCGCGTCCTTTACGCTCTTTATCTTTATTATCGCCCGCTTTATGGCAACGTCAAAAACCTTTTCGGTCTTTTCGCGCCACACGGTAAGCGTTACGGTCGTTCCCGGCTTACCGCGCATCTGGTTTACCGCGTTATTCAGCGTTATATTCTTGGTGATCTTACCGTCTATCCTGACTATCTTATCGCCCGGCTTGATACCCGCGGCTTCGGCCGGCGACCCCACTATCGGGGTCACGACCGTCAGGATGCCTTCCTTGAGCGATATCTCGGTCCCGACGCCCCCAAACTCGCCTTTCGTCTCCGACCTTATCTCCTCAAATTCTTCCGGATCCATGAACTGGCTGTAGTCGTCGAGGCTGGCTAACATACCTCTCATCGCGCCGTATATAAGTTTTTTGGAATCGGCCTCGTCGACGTAGTCACTCCTTACGAGGCTTATCGCATCGGCAAATAGTTCAAGCTGGCTATAGAGATCGCCCTTCGACGTCTTGACCTTCTCTTTGGGCTCTTTCTCATGACCGCCTATAGCGAGTGATGCGATCATCAAAATTGAAACCATGATCAGGGCTATTTTGTGAGTTCGCCGCATCATTATCACTCTCCTAGACTTTTTTTCAGGATCTCATTCACCACGGCGGGATTGGCCTTGCCCTTCGTCTCTTTCATCACCTGCCCGACCAGAAAGGCAAACGCGGCCTTCTTCCCGCTCTTGTAGTCGCTGACGGTCTTCGCCTCTTTTTTCAAAACGCCCTGCACTACCGATTCGATCGCGCCGGCATCGCTTATCTGGGAAAGACCCTTCTTCTGAACGATCTCTTCCGGCGCTATTCTGGTCTCGATCGCCTCCGCCAGGACCTCTTTGGCCATCTTGCCGCTGATCGCTTTGGAATCGATCATCTTAAGGAGACCCGTAAAGGCGGCCGGGGCGAGAGCCAGCTCGCTCATATCGATATTCTTCTCGTTCACGGTCGCCATGACGTCGCCCATAAGCCAGTTTGCCACGGTCTTCGCGTTCGGATAGAGCTTCACGCATTCTTCAAAATAATCGGCAAGATCGACCTGGCTCGTCAACACTCCCGCGTCATAATCCGAAAGTCCGAACGCCGCTTTAAACCGGGCGGCCTTTGCCTCGGGAAGCTCCGGAAGAGTTTTTCTTATACGTTCTATCTCTTCTTTTTCTACGACAAACGGCACAAGGTCGGGTTCGGGGAAATACCTGTAATCCTCAGCCTCTTCTTTAGTCCTCATGGAAGTAGTAATGCCTTTGTCGGCATCCCATAGGCGCGTCTCCTGGACCAGCTTACCTCCGTCTTCGAGGACAGAATCCTGCCTCTTCACCTCATATTCGAGAGCGTTCCTTACGCCTTTGAACGAATTCATATTTTTAAGCTCGACCTTCGTCCCTAACTTCGTTTCGCCTTCCGGCCTTATAGAGACGTTGGCGTCGCACCGCAATGAGCCTTTCTCCATATCGCAATCGGAGACTTTCAGATATTCGAGTATGGCCTTTAACTTCGTAAGGTAATCGTATGCTTCCCGGGGTGAACTCATGTCCGGTTCCGTAACTATCTCCAGGAGCGGCATGCCGCCGCGGTTGTAATCGACCAGGCTATAGTCTTCGCCTTCGGGGTGCATGAGCTTGCCCGCATCCTCTTCCATGTGAACGCGCTTGACCCTGATCCTCTTATTGGCGCCATCTACCGCAATGTCGACAAAACCGTTATAAGAAAGCGGCATATCGTATTGAGATATCTGGAAATTTTTCGGCAGGTCGGGATAGTAATAGTTCTTTCTGTCGAATTTGACTATCGCCTGTATCCGGCAATTCAGGGCGAGCGCGACCTTGATCGCGAAACGGAAGGCCTCTTCGTTCAAGGACGGCAGGCTCCCGGGGAACCCTAGACATACGGGACATACCTGCGAATTCGGCCTCTGACCGAATTTTGTCGAACAGCCGCAGAACGCCTTAGTCTTTGTCGCGAGCTGCAGATGGACTTCCAATCCTATAACGGTCTCGTATCTCATAAGTTCGGCTTCCGTTTATGGAATTCCGTGCCCTGCTCAAATGCGTAAGCGGTCCGGAATATAGTCTCTTCATCGAATGGCTTCGCAAGGACCTGCATACCTATCGGCAGTCCGGACCCCGAAAATCCGCATGGAATAGATATGGCCGGCAACCCGGCAAGATTCGCAGGTATGGTGTAGACGTCGGATAGATACATGCTCAACGGGTCGCTTGCCCTCTCTCCGATCTTGAATGCCGGCGTCGGCGATGTCGGCGTCACTATACAGTCGCATACGGAAAATGCCTTGTCGAAATCTTCCCGTATCTTAGTCCTCACCTTCTGCGCCTTGAGATAATACGCGTCGTAATAGCCGGTCGAAAGACAGTAGGTGCCGAGGAGTATCCTCCTCTTCGCCTCGTTGCCGAAACCTTCCGAGCGCGTCTTTATATACATCTCGATCATGTCGTCGGCGCCGGCGGCCCTGAACCCATACTGGACGCCGTCGAACCGGGCCAGGTTGGAGCTTGCCTCCGCCGGACCGACTATATAATATGTGCTGACCGCGTATTCGGTATGCGGCAGCGATATCTCCTTCACTTCGGCGCCGAGCGACTTAAGGACGCCTATCCCCGCCCTGACGCTTGCCTCAACCTCTCCGTCGATCCCTTTTACAAAATATTCCTTCGGCACGCCTATGCGCAAACCCTTGAGATCCTCTACAAGCGCATTAGAGTAGTCCGGAACGGGCAGATCAACGGACGTCGAATCCATCTCGTCGTAGCCGGCGATAACGCTCAAAAGGAGCGCCGAATCCCGAACGTCTTTTGTTATGGGCCCTATCTGGTCGAGCGATGACGCAAATGCTATGAGGCCATAACGCGAGACCCTGCCGTAGGTCGGTTTGAGGCCGACTACACCGCAGAGCGCCGCGGGCTGACGTATGGAGCCGCCCGTATCCGAACCCAGCGCCATTATCGTCTCGTCCGCCGCCACCGCCGCGGCGGAACCGCCGCTCGAACCGCCAGGTATGCACGCGGTGTCCCAGGGATTCTTCGTCGGGCCGTAGCACGACGTTTCGCACGACGAGCCAAACGCAAACTCATCCATGTTCGCCTTGCCTATGAGTATGGCGCCTTCCGCCTCGAGCTTCCGCACCACAGTAGCGTCATAGGGCGGTTTGAATCCTGCCAATATCTTTGAGCCGCACGTGGTCGCCTCACCCTTGACGCAGAGATTATCTTTGAGCAGGACGGGGATCCCGGCGAGCTTCCCATTCTTCCGAGCCGTTCCCGCGACAGCCTTCCTCGCCCTCTCTTTACCGGAAAGGACGAAAGCCTTTACCTTGGGCTCAACCTTTTCCGCCCTGGCAAACACCCCCTCAAGGATCGCCGAAGGGTCGGTCTCGCCCCTTGCCATCAATTCTTTAAGCTTGTGAGCCGTAAGTGAATGTAAATTTTCCATCTACTTGCCTTCTATGATCTGGGGAACTTTGAAGAAATCCCCCTCTTTCGAAGGGGCATTTTCAAGCGCCTCATCCGGCGTAAGGGATCTTTTTAAGCAATCTTTCCTGAAGACATTCTTGAGCGTCGCAAGGGCGTGGCTGGTGGGGATCACGTTGGCCGTATCTATTTCATTTAATTTGCTTATATATAATAAAATAGACGCCAATTGCCCGCTATAAAGCTCCAGCTCTTTATCGTCCAGCTTGAGCCTTGCGAGATGCGCTACCTTTTCTACGGTCTTCTTATCGATCGTCTTCATACATAACCTTTTCGTTATAAGTTATCACACTCAACTGCGTTTGTCAATTTCGCGAAGTCCGCCAAGCTTAATGTTTCGGGGCGGGTAGCCGGATCTATGCCGGCTCTATCCAGGATAGCCGCGAGTTCTTTCTTTGGGATATCGAGCACCGCTTCACGCGAGAGCGAGTTTATGACCGACTTTCTTCTCTGGTTGAACGCTCCCCGAATGATCCTGAATAACAGATCCTCATCCTTGACCTTTACCGTGGGTTTATCCATTATTTCAAGCTTTACGATAGCCGAATCAACTTCGGGCGCGGGATAAAAGCAGGTCCGTTTCACCGTATAGATATGTTTGGGGCGCGCATGATATTGCACAAAGCAGCTTAACGAGCTGTAGTCCTCCGAGCCGGCTACGGCGAGAAAACGCGAAGCGACTTCCTTCTGGACCATTATTACCGCAAGATCTATGGCTTCCCTGTTACGCAATATGTATTCTACCACCGGGGTGGTGATGTAATAAGGCAGGTTGCCTGCGACCTTCACCTTTTTCGGGCCGGCCGCGCCGGCCAGATCGAACTTCAATATGTCGGCGTTAACGATCTCGAGATTCGGTAAGGCGCCTCCAGCCAGATCTTTAAGGGCCGCGCACGCTTTTTTATCTTTCTCGACCGCGATAACGCGCGCTCCTGTCCCGGCAAGATCTATCGTCAGCGCCCCGAGCCCGGGACCTATCTCAAGGACAGTATCGCCCCTGGAAGCTCCAACCGCCGACACTATCTTATCCCGTATATTGCCGTCTATGAGATAGTTCTCCCCCAGCCTCTTTAAAGGGGCGAAACCGTAACAAGCGAAGATATCCTTTAATTGGTTTTTTGTGAGCATCTATACAGACGGCAGGCAAGCCGGATCGCTTCTATCATCGAACTCGGGTCCGCGATACCCTTGCCGGCAATGTCAAAGGCCGTACCATGGTCGGGCGAAGTCCTGATAAACGGCAGCCCGAGCGTAAGGTTAACTCCGTTACCGAAGTATAACATCTTGAAGGGTGCGAGACCCTGGTCGTGGTACATAGCTATAACAGCGTCATACTTCTTATTTAAGGCATCATAGAAAGCGGTGTCTGCGGGTAATGGGCCGGAAATATTTTTACAAAGAGATGAGGCTTTCTTTATCGCGGGGGCGATCACTCTTCTATCTTCATCGCCGAAGGCGCCCCCCTCGCCGGCATGAGGATTGAGGCCGCATACGGCTATCTTAGGGGATCTCACCTTGAAATATCCCTCAAGCGCTCTATGCGTCAGGGCGATCGCATCGTATATGATCTTAGAAGTTAATTTCTTCGGAACGGATCTTAGAGGCAGATGGCGCGTGGCTAGCGTTAACTTAAGCGCATCGCCTACGAACATCATCGCGAATTTCTTCGTTCCGGTCCTGCCGGCAAGGTATTCGGTATGCCCCTGAAAATCCCCGATCCCTGCGGCCCTTATCGAATATTTATTGACGGGCCCTGTCACAAGCGCATCGGCATTGCCGGATCGAAGCAGTTCAAGCGCCGTATCGATATATTCTATCGCCATCCTGCCGTACCGGGCAGCATCACGCGCCGTCCGTTTCGCGACGATGCTTTCACCTATAACTAAAAAATCGGCAAGCCCTTTCACCTTAGGACTTGCCAGCGCTTTCAGTATCACCTCCGGACCCACGCCGGAAGGATCGCCCATCGTTATAGCAATTCGCGCTCTACCTGAACGCAATGTACGCATTCTTCTTGAGACTCTCAAGCCATTCCTTTATCTTGATATCCGCCTTCGATTTATAAACGGACATCTCTGCTTCGTGCCGAACCTCCGAAAAAGGCAGTGTCTTAGGAGCCTCCTTCTCTTCCACCTTGAATATATGATAGCCAAGGCTCGTCTGGACGATGCCGGTGACCTCGCCGGGCTTGAGGGCGAATATCACTTTCTCTATCTCCGGGAGGAGATCGCCGCGCTTTACATATCCCATCGCCCCGCCTTCGGCCGCTCCGGGTCCGTCGGAATAGAGCTTTGCCAGACCGTCGAAATCGCAGCCTTCGCGCAGCCGCTTCGAGATATCCCTGGCGAGGTTAAGCGCCTTCGCAGGGTCGGGAAACTTCCTCAGGCTTACCAGTATGCCCTTCAGTTTCAGCCGTTCCGGCTGTTGAAATTGCTCCATATTCTTATTGTAATAGTTCTCTACCTCGACCGGCGTTACCGCAATAGTACCGCCTACCTTCTTGTCGATGACCCTGCGTATCATTAGCTGCTGCCGGTAGCGGTCCTTTAAGTCTTTTAACGTCAACTGCTGCTCTAAAAGAGCCTTATTGAAGGTATCTTTGGAGCCCATACCTTTGACGATATCCTGGATCTTAGCGTCGAGCTCCTTGTCTTCCACTACGATATTCTGTTTTCTTGCTTCGCCGTACAGGAGCCT
>JAQURV010000027.1:17217-17673 GCA_029004355.1 Candidatus Omnitrophota bacterium | reverse complement strand
AGATGTCGCGTTGGATCAGGTGGTGATAGGTTCCTGCACGAACGGCAGGATATCCGACATGAGACTGGCCGCCAAGGTATTGCGCGGGAAGAAGATAAGATCAGGCCTGAGGCTGATAATCATACCGGCCACACAGAAGATATATTTAGAATGCGTTAATGAAGGGCTGGCGAAGATATTCATCGAGGCCGGCGGGGTATTCTCTACCCCGACCTGCGGGCCGTGCCTGGGCGGGCACATGGGTATCCTGGCCGAAGGCGAGACGGCTATTGCGACGACGAACAGGAACTTCATCGGCCGCATGGGCCATCCCGGAAGCAAGGTCTACCTGTCGAACCCGGCCGTTGCCGCCGCGAGCGCTATAACGGGGCGCATTACGCATCCGCAAGAGGTGATGTAGCATGATATATAAAGGCAGGACGCATAAATTCGCAAGCGACATAAATACCGACGACA
>JAQURV010000027.1:0-17207 GCA_029004355.1 Candidatus Omnitrophota bacterium | reverse complement strand
GACGACATAATCGCCGCCAAGTATCTGAATACAACAGATAAGGCCGAACTTGCCAGCCACTGCATGGAGCATATCGATAAATATTTCATGAAGAAGGTGAAGGCGGGCGACATAATGGTGGCGGGCAGGAACTTCGGCTGCGGCTCATCGAGAGAGCATGCGCCGGTTGCCATCAAGGCGGCGGGTATATCCTGCGTGATCGCGGAAAGCTTTGCCCGGATATTCTTCAGGAACAGCATCAATATAGGCCTCCCGATAATAGAGTCGAAAGAGGCCGCAAGCCGCATTCGGAATAAAGATATCGTGAAGGTCGACACGAAGATCGGCGTGGTAAAGAATCTGACGCGAAAGGAAAGCTACAGGATAGAGAAATATCCGCCGTTTATGCAGAGGATATTCTCCTCCGGCGGATTGATCGAATCATTAAAGAAGAGAGGAAAGAAGTAAAATGGCATCGAAGAATTATAAGATAGCTGTAATAGGCGGAGACGGCACGGGGCCTGAGGTTGTGGCGGAAGGTTTAAAAGTCCTTAAGGCTGCGTCGAAGAAGTTCGGTTTTGATTATAAAGAAGAGATGTTCGATTACGGCGGGGAGAGATATCTAGAGACCGGCAAGACGATAACCGATCAGGAACTTGAGGGGTTAAAGAAATTTGACGCGATATTTTTAGGCGCGATCGGACATCCCGGCGTGAAACCTGGCATACTCGAGCAGGGTATACTGCTGAAGACAAGATTCGCTCTTGACCAATACATCAATTTAAGGCCCGTTAAGCTGTATAATTCCGCCTTCTGCCCGTTAAAAGACAAGGGGCCGGATGATATAGATTTTGTAGTGGTTAGGGAAAACTCCGAAGGTATTTACAAGGGTATGGGTGAATTCCAGAATAAAGGCAAACCGGACGAGGTTGCCATACAGATCTCCTATAATACCAGGAAAGGCGTCGAGCGCTGCATACGTTACGCGTTCGAATTTACGAGAAAGAGAAATAAGCGTAAGAAGCTGACGCTTTGCGGCAAGACGAACGTCCTTACATATGCCTGGGATCTATGGCAGAGGGTTTTTGATGAAGTTAAAAAAGAATATCCGGATGTTACGACCGATTACGCGCACGTCGACGCTACAACCATGTGGTTCGTCAAAAATCCCGAGTGGTTCGACGTAATAGTTACCGATAATATATTCGGCGATATCATAACCGACCTCGGCGCCATGATACAGGGCGGTATGGGCATTGCGGCCGGCGGTAATATCAATCCAGAAGGCGTCTCTATGTTCGAGCCGATCGGCGGCTCCGCGCCGAAATATACCGGCAAGCACGTCATCAACCCGCTCGCGGCTATCTGCGCGGCCGGCATGCTTCTCGACAATATAGGCGAAGAGAAAGCGGCGAAGGCTGTCGAAAGCGCCGTTATAAAGATAGCGAGCACCAGGATGAAGAGCCTCGCGGCGGGCAAGATGGGATACTCGACCGAAGAAGTCGGGGATTTAGTAGTCGAAAATCTATAAGATGTCATAAGGTCAAAAGTCACAAGGACACAAATAAAATATTTTTCACGTGACTTTGTGACGTTATGACTTTGTCACCGACAGGGGTTAGCGTGAAAAAATACAATGTAGCAATTATGGGAGCTACCGGAGCGGTCGGCAACTCTTTCTTAAGGATACTGGAAGAGCGGAAGTTCCCCATAAATAATATACGGCTTCTGGCCTCTGAACGCTCGAAGGGCAAGACATTAAAATTCATGGGCAAGGACTATCCCGTCGAGATATTGACCCACGACTCTTTTAATGGGATCGATATCGTCCTGGCGAGCGCCGGCGCTTCCCGTAGCCTGGAATTCCTGCCGAGCGCGGTAAAGGCCGGGGCGGTATGCGTCGACAATTCCAGCGCCTTCAGGATGGATAAGGAATGCCCGCTGGTGGTGCCGGAAGTGAATCCGCAGGATATCAAGAAGCATAAAGGGATAATCGCGAACCCGAACTGCTCGACCATACAGATGGTCGTGGCTCTCTACCCTATACATAAACGCGCTAAGATAAAAAGAATAATTGTTACCACCTTCCAGTCGGTTTCCGGCGCGGGGCAGAAGAAGGTCATCGAATTATGGGAACAGTCGGAGGCGTTCCTTGCCAGGAGGGCATTTAAACCGGCGGAGCTTCCGTACCAGATAGCGTTCAATCTCATTCCGCAGATAGACGTCTTCATGGACAATGATTATACGAAGGAAGAGATGAAGATGGTCCATGAGACCCGCAAGATCATGGGTGATGATTCGATCCAGGTGAATGCTACTTGCGTGAGGGTGCCGGTATTCTACGCCCACTCGGAGAGCGTTAATATCGAGACCGAAAAACATATAAGCCCGAACGAGATAAGAGAGCTTCTTTTGAAGGCGCCGGGCGTAAAGCTCGTCGACGATCCCCGGAACAAGACCTATCCGATGCCCATCAACGCGGAAGGAAAAGACGACACTTTTGTCGGCAGGATCAGGCAGGATGAATCGATAAAGAACGGCATATCGATGTGGGTCGTCGCAGACAATATCCGCAAGGGCGCCGCGTTAAACGCCATCCAGATCGCCGAACTGCTATAAATTTTTCAATCCCGTGGCGGCGCACAAAAAGTTCCCGCCATCTGGCGAGGAAGAAAAATTTTACGGTGGTTGGCGGTAATTGTGAAGGATTTGTGAACGGCCTTTAAATTTTTTCGGCATACTGGTGTCAGACTATAGGTGCGCAAGGCCCCGCCGCCGCTAAAGCTTTGGCGAGGTTTCGCCGAAGGCGAAATTTACGTTGAGCGAATGCAGGAACTGACTGAGGCCTATGTTTGCTCAGTTTTTGCGAAAAGCAAAAACTAAACATAGGCCGAAGGAATTCCTGCAAATTCGCGAGACGTAAACCGTAGCGCACGGCGAAAAAATTCTAAGCCGTGAACAAAGCCTTCACAATGATGATAGGACCCGAAAAATTCCTAGACTAAAACTATGCGTAACATTAAACTCACGATCCGATACGACGGGACGCGGTATGCCGGCTGGCAGTCGCAGAAGAACGGCCGCGCCATACAGGATGTTATCCAGGATGCCATTAAAGGGGTGACCCGCGAGCGCGTCGCTCTCATAGGGTCCGGCAGGACGGATGCAGGCGTCCATGCCGAAGCCCAGATAGCCAATTTCAGGACAAAGTCGAAGATACCGCTGAAGAATATCCGGATGGCGCTCAATAGCCGCCTGCCGAGGGATATCGCGGTAACGCATATAGAGGAAGCCGCCCTGAAGTTCAACGCCCAGAAGTGCGCCAAATCGAAACTTTACCGCTATACGATAATGAATAACGATTACATGGACCCGCTCGTAAGGCACTTCGCGGCAAAGTCTTTTTACAAATTGAATATCGGTTCGATGCGGAAGGCCTCCGGGCTTCTCAAGGGAAGGCACGACTTCAGGTCGTTCCAGGCTACCGACGGGGAAGAGAAGAGCTCTGTCCGCACTATAAAGGATATTAAAATTGAAAAAGACGGCGACATGATCTATATTTACATAGAGGCCAACGGTTTTTTGTATAACATGGCAAGGAATATAGCGGGCACGCTCGTCGAAGTAGGCCGGGGGAAATTTAAGGTCTCGTCCATAAAAGAGATCCTTCTCAAACGTAACAGGAGGTCGTCCGGCCCGACGATGCCGGCAAAAGGACTGTGCATGATAAAGGTGCGGTATTAATATGAAGAACAGGCGTACCACGATAGCCTTCGACCTTGGCAACACCGTCATCAGATTCGATCATAATATCTCGGCCAAAAGAATAGCGAACCTTTTCAACATGGACTCGAAGAAGATATATGATACTTTTTTTGATTCGGAGGTGACGCGGGAGTTCGATAGAGGCCAGTTGTCTCCGAGGCAGTTTCACAGGGAGGTCTCCGGGTGTCTGGGCGTAAAGCTTCCCTATGGAGATTTTACGAAGATATGGAGCGAGATATTCTGGGAGGACGAATCCGTAGCGGCGATCGTACGCGCCCTTAAAGGGAAATACCGGCTTTTCCTGCTTTCAAATATAAACCGCATCCATTTTGAATATATAGAAAAGAATTTTGATATAATAAAGGCATTTGATGAGCTTATACTCTCTTTCATGGTAGGCGCCATAAAGCCCGAGCCCCCCATATTCGAGGAACTTATAAAAAGGGCAGGCGGTGATAAGGAGAGCCTCCTGTATATAGATGACAGGGAAGACCTTATAAAGGAAGCGACCGCCATGGGCATCGATTCGATAAGGTTTGAAAGTTCGGATAAGCTAAGAAAGGAGATGATTGAGCGGAAAATATTATATTGACAAGAATTATACGATATGATAATATCATCTGCCTCTAGATAAGGGGCATTTTTTTATCCCTCGCTTCGCTCGGGATGAATCCTAAGGAAGGTGACAGATTTAGTGAAAACGTACATTGCAAAAGCGAAAGATATACAGAAGAGCTGGCATGTTGTAGATGCCAGGGATCTGGTGCTTGGCAGGCTTGCGGCCAAAGTCGCCACGATCCTTATGGGCAAGAATAAGGTCATATATTCGCCTCATCAGGATACCGGCGATGAGGTCATCGTCATAAATGCCAAGTTTGTAAAGACTACCGGAAATAAGCTCGGGCAGAAGACTTACAAGAGGTATTCGGCCTATCCCGGCGGCTTGAAAGAAGAATCGATGGCGGCCGTTATGAAGAAGAGCCCGGAGCGCATTATAATACATGCGGTCCACGGCATGCTGCCCAAGAGTAAGCTCGGGGCCAAGTTATTGAAGAAGCTACGGGTCTATCCCGGAGAGACGCATCCGCACCAGGCACAACAGCCTAAGGCATTAAAAATTTAAGAAGGGTAAATAAAGGTCAATATTATGGCAGAGAAGGCCCAGTATATAGCGACAGGAAGGCGTAAAAATTCGGTAGCGCGCGTAAGGCTGTTTGACGGTGGTTCCGGAAAGATAACCGTCAACGAAAGGCCTTTTAACGCCTATTTCCCCAGGGAGTCTAACAGGCTGATCATTATGCAGCCTCTTGAGACGGCCAAGTCCGAGTCGAAGGTAGATATCTTCATCAATGTAAACGGCGGGGGCTTAAGCGGCCAGGCGGGAGCTGTAAAGCAGGGTATCGCCAGGGCGCTTGTAAAGATGGATGCCAATCTCAAGGCTGATATCAAAAAAGCCGGGTTCCTGACAAGAGATTCCAGGAAGAGGGAGCGCAAAAAATACGGCAGGAAGAGAGCCAGGAGGCGATTCCAGTTCACTAAGCGGTAACGCAAATTTCTCGACGAGGTTTAAAAAACCTATCTGGTCAACTCCGACGACGATTTTAGTTGACACGATAGGTTTTTTATTTTAATATTGAATGATATTCCGACGGAGGAGACATGATAAAAGTAGGAGTGGTTGGAGCGACCGGCTATGCCGGTGAGGAAGTAATAAAGATCCTTGTAAATCATAAAGGCGTGAAGATAACCGAGCTTCAGGCGGTGATCGATAAGGAAGAATTGTTCTCTTCGATATTCCCGGTTTTTAAAGGTAAAGTCGATATAGTATGCAAGAAGCCGGATCCCGATGCAATGGCAAAGAACGTCGACCTGGTCTTCCTGGGATTGCCTCATAAGGTTTCGATGGACCTTGCGCCTATATTCCTTAAACATGGGAAATTGGTCATAGATCTCAGCGCCGACTATAGATTGGCTCCCGATGTATATAAGGTATGGTATGGCATAGAGCATAAGGACAAGGCGAACCTGCCCGGCGCGGTCTACGGCCTGCCGGAACTCTATTACGATGCGATAAAGAAAGCGAAACTGATCGCCAATCCGGGGTGCTATCCGACGAGCGCTATCCTTGGAATAGCGCCTATGTTAAGCCATAAGGCTATAAACGCAAATTACATAATAGTAGATTCTAAAAGCGGAGTTACCGGGGCAGGCAGAAAACCGGACTTGGCCTTATCTTTCAGCGAAGTGAACGAAAATCTTAAGGCCTATAAGGTGAACGAGCACCAGCATAAGCCGGAGATAAACAAGATATTGTCTGAAGTGGCCAAGCAGCCGATCGATATAGTCTTTACGCCCCATCTCATACCGATGAATAGGGGCATACTTTCGACTATATATTTAAAGCTTACAAAAAAGCTCGACACGAAAGCCGTTATCGACATCTATAAGGATTTCTATAAGGGAAAGCCTTTCGTGCGCATATCGGACGAAGGGAAACTGCCGCAGATAAGAGATATCGTCGGCACGAATTATTGCGATATAGGCATAAAGGTGAGCGGCGACACCCTGATCGTCGTCTCGTGTATCGATAACCTGAAGAAGGGCGCGGCGGGACAGGCCGTGCAGAACATGAATATAATGTGTGATTTCGCTGAGACTGAGGGATTAATTTAATGATCAGTGTAATTGGCGGAGTGGCTACGGCGATAGGGTTTGTGGCGAACGGCGTCAAAGCCGGGATAAAGAAGTCGGGCAATAAAGACCTGGCGCTCCTGTATTCCGAGGTGCCTTGCGTCGCGGCGGCCGCTTTTACGACGAACAGGTTCGAGGCTTCGCCCGTAAAGATCAGCAAACTCCACATCAGGAATAAGACGCATCAGGCCGTTATCGTAAATAGCGGTAATGCCAACTGCGCCAACGGCAAGGACGGCGACAGGAAGGCTCGCTTGATGGCCGAATGCATCGCAAAGAGCTTATGGCTCGACAAGCGCGAGGTCCTGGTGGCGTCGACAGGCATAATCGGGGTGCCGCTCCCGGTAAAGAATATTTGCGGTAAGGCAGACGTCCTGGCAAACGGGCTTTCTAAGGACGGCGGGAGATTATTCGCCGAAACGATCATGACGACCGATACCGTGAAGAAAGAGCGCGCGGTAAAGATAAAATTAGGCCGGGCGGTAGTGACCATAGGCGGTGCGTGTAAAGGCGTCGGCATGATCTACCCGGTGATGAAGGCCGAGAAGCATGCCACCATGCTATGTTTCATCACTACGGATGCCGCTATATCTAAGGGCATGCTCGAAGACGCTCTATGTGAATCGATCGGGGGATCGTTTAACATGGTATCGGTTGACGGCGATATGAGTACCAACGATTCATGCTTTATCCTGGCTAACGGCATGGCCGGCAATAAAAAGATAACCAGGAAAAACTCCGACTACCGGAAATTTACGGAAGGCCTGAAATTCGTGAGCGCCGAACTCGCGAAGATGATGGCGCGCGACGGCGAAGGCGCGACGAAATTCGTGGAGATAGAGGTCAGGGGCGCCAAGACGAAGGCGGACGCGTCGGCCGTGGCACGGAAGATATCGGCCTCGAGCCTGTTGAAATGCGCGATATCCGGCGAAGATCCTAACTGGGGCCGTGTCGCCGCCGCGTGCGGTGCGGCAGGCGTAGGGTTCGATCCCGATAAGACCGACATCTATCTGGGCAGTATGAAGGCCCTTTCGAACGGCGCGATCGCCGCCGGTTACAGTAAAGAGAAGGCGCGGAAGTTTTTTACTGCCAGAGATGTGAAGATCACCGTTGATCTGAAGAGCGGTAAAAATAAGGCGACGGCGTGGACATGCGATTTTTCCAAGGAATACGTCGCGATAAATTCGGAGTATTCGACCTGATGAAGGAAGCGATAAAGAAAAGCGAAGTCCTGATAGAGGCGCTGCCTTATATCAGGAAGTTCTTTGAAAAGACCATCGTAATAAAATACGGCGGATCTGCCGTCGAAGAGAAAGGCATAGAGAAGGGCATCCTCGAGGATATAATATTCATGAACTATGCCGGCATGCGGCCGATAATAGTCCACGGCGGCGGGCCCTATATTTCGCGGATGATGAAAAAAGCGGGTATCGAGCCAAAGTTCATCCATGGCCGGCGCGTTACGGACGGCCAGGTTATCCATATAATCGACAGGGCACTTGGCACGATAAACAAAAAGATAGTACAGACCTTAAAAGGGATGGGTACGAAGGCGTTCGGGATGAGCGGTAAAGAGAACGGCATGATCAAGGTGAGGAAGATGAAGTGTGAGTACGATCTTGGTTTTGTGGGTGAAGTTACCTCTGTAGATACGACGGTCGTAAAACGGATCATCGAGGATAACATAATCCCGGTCATATATCCGCTGGGGCTGGGAAGGGACGGGGCGGCTTATAATGTCAACGCCGACGATGTGGCAAGTTCGCTTGCGACCGCGCTCAATGCGGAGAAGTTCGTGCTTCTGACGAATGTGAACGGGATCATGAAAGATAAGGCCGACCCGAAGACATTGGTCAATACCATAAAAGCGTCCGAAGTAGAACGCCTGATCGCCAAAAAGATAATAGATGCGGGGATGATACCTAAGGCGCGCGCCTGCATCAACGCGATAAAGGGCGGCGTAAAAAAAGCGCATATACTTAACGCCGGTATGCCGCATGCGCTGCTTCTGGAAATATTCACCGACAAAGGTATTGGGACTGAAATTGTGAGATAGTGTATAGTGAGTAGTGGAGAGTGGACAGGTAAGGGGAGAATATGAAAAGAACAGAAAAAGTGATCACGGCGTATGACCGGTATGTAATGAATACCTATAAACGGGTGCCGCTTTGTATCGATAAGGCAAAAGGCGCAAAGTTGTGGGATATCGACGGCAAGGTTTACCTCGATTTCTTTCCGGGTTGGGCGGTCTCAGGGATAGGCCATTGCCACCCGACGGTCATAGCTGCCATAAATAAACAGGCAAAACGGCTTTTGCACGTTTCGAACAATTATTACAGCCAGCCGCAGGCTCTTCTGGCCGAGGCGCTCGTTAAAAATTCGTTTCCGGGAAAGGTATTCTTTGCTAATTCCGGAGCCGAAGCGAATGAGGCGGCGGTAAAACTTGCCAGAAAATACGGTCATCCAAAAGGCAAATTCGAAATAATAACCATGACCAAGTCGTTCCATGGAAGGACGCTCGCAATGATAACGGCTACGGGCCAGGATAAAGTCAAGATAGGGTTCGAACCCCTGCCCGCGGGATTCATACACGTCCCGTTCAATGATATCGAAGCCGTGAAAGAGGCCGTGAACGAGAAGACCGCAGCCATAATGCTGGAGCCTATACAGTGCGAAGGCGGCATAAATATCGCCGATCAGGAATATATCAAGGCTTTGCGCGCGCTCTGCGACGAGAAAGATATAGTCCTTATATTCGATGAGGTGCAGACGGGGATGGGCAGGGCGGGAAAGATGTTCGCATACCAAACTTACCCCATCGAACCGGACGTTATGACCCTTGCCAAGGCTTTGGGCGGGGGATTGCCGATAGGTGCGTGCGTGGCAAGGGGTAAATTCGGAGATGTCCTTACGCCCGGGACCCACGCATCTACTTTCGGAGGTTCACCTATAGTCTGCGCCGCCGGGTTGGGCGTATTTGAGGCGATAAAGAAGGAGAAGCTGATAGCAAATACGAACAAGATGGGTTCATATCTTAGGAAGCAGCTCGAAGCGTTGAAGAAAAAATATCATTTTATAAAAGAGATCAGGACCGTCGCGCTTATAATCGGCGTGGAGTTGAGCATAAAAGGCGATGATATCTATAAAGAGTGCCTTAAAGAGGGTTTGCTCATCAACTGCACGCAGGAGAAGATCTTAAGGATAATGCCGCCGATGACGGTCACGAAACTCGAGATCGACAAAGCGATAAAGATATTGGATAAGGTGTTTTCGCGGATATAACCGGAAGGTTGGTGTGATATGAAGGAAGATCTCATCTCTATCGAGTGTCTCGACGAGCAGGAAATATTCGCTATCCTGGATTTAACAGCGAAGGTCAAGGCGGATAGAGCAAAATATGCCGGCGCACTCAAGGGTAAATCGATAGGCTTGATATTCCAGAAACCGTCTAACCGCACAAGGGTCTCTTTTGAGATCGGTATGGTCCAGCTGGGCGGCCACGCCATATATCTGGGCCCGGACGAGATAGATATGGGCGGGCGTGAGTCGGTCAAAGATGTGGCCTGTGTATTATCGCGGTATCTCGACGGCATCGTTGCCAGGACCTATAAGCACGACGACGTGAGGGAGCTTGCCCTGTACGCGGATATCCCCGTGATAAACGGTTTGAGCGACCGGGCTCATCCATGCCAGGCGCTGACGGATATATTTACCATAAAAGAGAAGCTCGGCACTTTTAGTGGAGTAACGCTGGCGTATGTAGGAGACGGGAACAACGTACTCAATTCTCTCATGCTGGCCGCCGCAAAGGTCGGGCTCAACATGAAGATAGCTGCGCCTAAAGGTTATGAGCCGTCCAAAGAACTGGCCGGTATTGCGAGGAGATTCGCAAAAGCATCCGGTACCAAGCTGGAGTTTTTAAACGATCCTAAGGCGGCCGTAAAAGGCGCCGACGTGATATATACGGATGTGTGGGTAAGTATGGGGCAGGAGAAGGATTCTAAGAAACGCCTTAAAGCGTTCAAGTGCTTCCAGGTCAATGATGGCCTCATGAAAGCGGCGAAGAGAGATTGCCTTGTAATGCATTGCCTGCCGGCGCACAGGGGGCAGGAGATAACCGATTCCGTGATAGATTCGAAGAGTTCCATGGTCTATGACCAGGCGGAGAACAGGATGCATACGGAAAAGGCGATATTATTACAGCTGCTGGGCTGAGGATTGTAACCAGTTGCCAGTAGCAAGTCACCGGACAAGGTTTACTGGTAACCGGTGACATGGTTACAGGTGACCTATAGTACAGGAGATATTCATGAATAAAAAAGTGGTACTTGCTTATTCCGGCGGGCTCGATACATCCGTCATCATCAAATGGCTCTCGAATAAAGGTTATGAAGTCATCGCTTATATGGCGGATGTAGGCCAGGAATCGGATTTTGCGGTCTATA
The DNA here is from genome assembly GCA_029004355.1 of Candidatus Omnitrophota bacterium. Taxonomy (GTDB): domain Bacteria; phylum Omnitrophota; class Gorgyraeia; order 2-01-FULL-45-10; family 2-01-FULL-45-10; genus FEN-1322. Next base: position 6,327 of record JAQURV010000027.1, on the reverse strand, counting down.
AGCAGAGGGCGCTCAAGACAGGCGCTATAAAAGCCGTCGTCGAAGACCTCCGGGCGGAATTTGTAAAAGATTTTGTATTCAAAGCGCTCAAGGCGGATGCGGTCTACGAGAACGGGTATCTCCTGGCGACGGCATTGTCGCGGCCGGTCATCGCTAAGGGGCTGGTCAATATCGCCCATGCGGAAGGCGCAAAATATGTGGCGCACGGATGTACGGGGAAAGGCAACGACCAGGTAAGGTTTGAAGTCACCGTCAGTTCCCTCGATCCGAGCCTGAAGATCTTGGCACCGGTGAGAGAGTGGGAATTAAAGACAAGGTCAGAAGAGATAGAATATGCGAAGGATAATAATATCCCCATCGACACAACAAAGAAAAAGCCATACTCAATTGATGTTAATCTTTGGGGAATATCGATTGAAAGTGGGAAGCTGGAAGATCCTTATCATGAGCCTGACGAAGATATATATCAACTTACGAAAGGAATAGATAAGGCAAGTGCGAAGCCTGTCTACATAGAGATAGAATTCAAAAAAGGCGTACCGGTGAAATTGAACGGCAAGGCTATGGACGGGGTCCGGCTCATAACAAAGCTCGGGAAGATAGCGGGCGATGCCGGCGTCGGGCGAAGCGATATGATCGAAAATCGGCTCGTCGGGATAAAATCGCGGGAGATATACGAGGCTCCGGCCGGCTGGGTCCTGTACGCGGCGCACAAAGCGCTTGAATCGCTCGTGCTCGACAGGGAAACACTGCATTTTAAAGAGATGGTAGCGCAAAAGTACGCGGAGCTCACCTACTATGGGCTGTGGTATACGCCGCTCAAGAAAGCGCTCGACATCTTTATAGACGAAACGCAAAGATCGGTTTCCGGCACTGTGCGGCTGAAGCTGCACAAGGGGACTTGCTCGGCGGTAGGGCGAAAGTCGCCCAATTCGTTATATAAGAAAGAGCTCGCGACTTATGAGAAAGGCGACAAGTTCGACCAGTCGCTGGCCAAAGGGTTCATCGAATTGTGGGGACTGCCGTATAAAGGGTCATGCAAACGAGGTGGTTATGGCTAAGAAATTATGGGGTGGGAGATTTACGAAAGCGACAGATCCGCTCGTCGAGGAATTTACCAGATCCATACAGTATGATTATAAGCTGGCAGAATACGACCTGATAGGATCGCTTATCCATGTCGAGATATTAAGGAAGGCAGGATATCTTACCGCACCCGAGAAGGTAAAGCTCGAGAAGGGGCTGAAGGCTATCCATGCCAGCGTAAAGAACGGTACGTTTAAACCCGACTGCGCTTGCGAAGACATACATACGGATATACAGAATAAGCTGGAGGCCGGGGTCGGAGACCTTGTCCTGAAGCTTCACACCGCCCGGTCCCGGAACGAACAGGTCAGCTTCGCGACGAAGATGTACTGTAAAGTAGAACTTGCGAAGATACTGGACATGCTGGGAGAGGTCGACGTCGTTTTGTGCGAAACCGCCGGGAAGAATTGCGATCTGGTGATACCCGGGTTCACTCATATGCAGCATGCCCAGCCGGTCTATCTGGTGGACTATATACTGGCGTACAGCGAGATGCTGAAACGGGACTATGACCGCGTGTGGGTAGCGGCCGGCAACATCGACCTGACTATGGGCGCCGGGGCGCTTGCCGGAACGCCGATAGGATACGAGAAGTATCGCGTGGCCATATCGAAGTATATTGGCGGTCTAAAAGGCGCCGGCGCGATATTCAAGCTGAAACCGACCGTCAATTCACTCGATTCCGTCAGTGACAGGGATTTTGTCATAGAAACGCTCAGCGTGCTTTCCATCATGGGGATGCATATGTCGAGGTTTGCCGAGGATTTTATTATCTGGTCTTCGAAGGAATTCGGTTTCGTCGAAATAGATGACGCCTTCTGTACGGGCAGTTCCCTTATGCCGCAGAAGAAGAACCCGGATGTCCTGGAGCTCATCAGGGGGTATACCGGCAGGTTGTACGGTAATCTCGTAAGTGTCCTTACGATGATGAAAGGCCTTCCGCTTACCTATAACCGTGACATGCAGCTCGATAAAGAGCCGCTCTTTAGTTCCATGGAGATAATCTCCACGGAACTAAGACTTATCATGGGCCTTATAGCCGGCGTTAAATTCAATAAGGCGAAGATAGAAGAGCACCTAGAGGACGAGGCCCTGTATGCGACGGACCTTGTCTATTATCTTGTTTCTAAAGGCGTACCGTTCAAGAATGCTCATACGATCATCGGGAAACTTATCAAATATGCTACGGACAATTCCATCGAGATAAAGAGCATGACGGAAAGGGAGCTGGGCAAATTTTCCGGCAAATTTAAAAAAGAGGATGTAATAAAATTGCTGAATCCAAAAGTTTCCGTCAGGTCAAAGAAGTCTATAAAGAGAGGATAGCGGGATCCGATTATGCATGAATTTATATTTAAGGATAATGAGCTCTATTGTGAAAAGATAAAGGTGAACGATATCGCGAAGTCGGTCCCGACGCCTTTCTATCTCTACAGCTACAAGACGCTGACGGACCATTATGATAAGCTCAAGGCCGCGTTCCGCGCCGTAGATCCGCTCATATGTTTTTCGGTGAAGTCGAACTCAAATATCGCCATACTGCGAGCGCTCATTAAACATGGCGCGGGACTCGACATCGTGTCGGGCGGAGAGCTCTACAGGGCGAAGCTCGCCGGAGCAAATCCGAAGAAAGTGGTATATGCCGGCGTCGGTAAGAAACGCGAAGAGATAGAAGACGCGATAAGGTTCGGTATACTCTTCTTTAATGTCGAGTCGGAAGAAGAGCTCGACGAGATAGAGAAGGCCGCCGCCCGGTTGAAAGCTAAGGTGAACATCGCGGTAAGGATAAACCCCGACGTTATCCCCAAGACCCACCACTATATCGCTACGGGCAAAGGCGAGAGCAAGTTCGGCCTCGATTTCGAGACCGCGCATAAGATATTTAACGCGAGGTGGCGATATCCCCATCTTAATATAAGGGGCGTGCACATCCATATCGGTTCGCAGATACTTAACGCAGCACCGTTCATAATGGCCATTAAGAAGGTGATGGAATTTTTAAAGGAGTGCAAGATAGAGGTCGATCATTTCAATATCGGCGGCGGGCTGGGGATCGTATATTCGATAGAAAACCCGCAGACCGCAAAGAGTTTTGCCAAATCGATAGTGCCGTTATTGAAGAAGTCGAAACTTAAGATAGTGCTCGAGCCGGGCAGGTTTATTTCCGGTAATAGCGGCGTCCTTATAACGAAGGTCCTATATACGAAAAGAACGCCGAGAAAGACATTCGTGATCGTAGACGGCGGGATGAGCGATCTTATCCGGCCCAGCCTGTACGAGGCATATCACAAGATCGTGCCGGTCGAGGTCGGTGAAGATTGTTCGACTACCGCCGAAAAGGTGGATGTCGTAGGCCCTATCTGCGAAACGGGGGATTTTCTTGGCAAGGACAGGTATCTGCCCGGGATGCCGAAGGGCAGCCTGGTGGCTATCATGGGTGCGGGCGCTTATGGATTTACCATGGCGAGCAACTATAATTCCAGGCCGCGCGGATCCGAAGTAATGGTCATCGGAAACAAGTTCTATATTATAAAGAAGGCAGAGGGCTATAAGGACCTCGTGCGGGGCGAAACGATTCCGAAAGTATTAAGATAATGAATAGTGGATAGTGCATAGCGGATGGGAAAGATGGGAAAAATTAAATTTACGAAGGCGGTTGCGGCGGGGAATGATTTCATTATCGTCGACAACAGGACCGGACACTTGAAAGAGAAGGAGCTGGCCCGGTTTACGAAGAAAGTCTGCGACAGGAAGCGGGCGATAGGCGCGGACGGCGTTCTTGTAGTCGCCGGGTCGCGGAAGGCCGATTTCAAGATGCGCATCTTCAATTCGGACGGGAGCGAGGCCGGGATGTGCGGGAACGGTTCCAGGTGCGCGGCGCTCTTCGCGGCGGTCAAGAAGATCGCAGGCTCTAAGATGAGCATCGAAACCCTAGCCGGGATAATCGACGCGGTCGTGAAAAATGATACGGTTAAGGTGAAGCTGACCGACCCGAAAGAGATAAAATGGAACTTCTGCCTCATGATAAATAAGTGTCCGTTCAGGGTGAATTTCGTGGATACCGGGGTTCCGCACGTGATCCATTTTACGGATGACCTGGATAAAGTGGATGTCAGGAACATCGGTTCGCACATACGCCATCACGGCGACTTTTCGCCCGAAGGGACGAACGCGGATTTTGTCAAGGTGGTAGGCAGGGATACGATAAAGATCAGGACCTATGAACGCGGGGTCGAGGACGAAACACTTGCCTGCGGTACCGGCGCCGTTGCGAGCGCTATAATAGCGGCTGAGGCGGAGAAGATGAGCTCTCCCGTTACCGTTGAAACGCAAGGCGGAGAAAAGATGAAGGTCTATTTCGAGATGGTAGACGGGAATTTCCGGAACGTATTTTTAGAGGGTAGAGCCGAGCTAATTTATGAAGGGAAACTGATTAGTGGTTAGTGAATAGTAAGCCCGGTTGACTTTTTCTCTCCACTAAACACTATCCACTATTCACTAAGATTGGAGACTAACAATGTTCAAAGGATCAATGGTAGCTCTTGTAACGCCTTTTAAGGATGGCAGGGTGGATGAAGCCGCCTTAAAGAGATTAGTCGAGTTTCATATAAAGAACGGTACGTCTGCGCTCGTGCCCTGCGGTACCACAGGCGAATCCGCAACGCTTACATATGAAGAGCATGATAAGGTGATCGAACTTACGATAGAGTTTGCGAAGGGCCGTATCCCCGTCATAGCGGGTACCGGTTCCAATTCTACGGAAGAGGCGATAGCGCTTACCAGACATGCGCGGAAGGCGGGCGCGGCCGCGTCATTGCAGGTCAGTCCTTATTATAATCGTCCGACGCAAAAAGGGCTATTCCTGCATTTCAAGGCTATAGCCGAAGCGGTCGATATTCCTATAATCTTATACAATATCGCTTCCCGCACAGGCGTCAATATCGAGCCGGAGACATTCGTGAAATTGGCGGGTATCAAGAATATCGTAGGTGTGAAAGAGGCGAGCGGTTCGCTCGAGCAGATGGCGCGCATAAAGAAGCTCTGCCCGAAGGGATTTTTGCTGATATCCGGCGATGATGCGCTTACGCTGCCGGTGATGGCGATAGGCGGGACAGGTATAATTTCCGTAGTTGCCAATATCATCCCGCGCGATGTCGCGAAGATGACGGCGGCGTTCGAGAAAGGCGATTTAAAGAAGGCCAGGGAACTGCACTACGGGATGCTAGGGCTGGTGAAGGCAATGTTCGTCGAGACGAATCCTATACCGGTAAAGACGGCGATGGGGCTTATGAAGATGTGTTCGCCCGACATCAGGCTCCCGCTTTGTGAGATGCTGCCCGAAAATAAAGAGAAGCTGGTCAAAGCGATGAAGGAGTACAAAATACTATGATCAAGATATGTATTTCGGGTTCCACCGGGAAGATGGGCTCAAGGATCGTCGAGCTCGCTAAGGAGGATGCCGACCTGCGCGTATGCGGGGCCTTCGATGCCGTCGAGGAAAATCCCGAGCAGTTTGTGGAGGCGGCAGAATGCCTGATAGAGTTTACCGCGCCTCAGGCGACGATAGACCATCTCGCGTTATGCGAGAAGCACAAAAAGCCGATGGTTATAGGTACGACCGGATTGTCCGATGAAGAACGTGATAAGATCAAGGCGGCGTCGGCAAAGATACCGATCGTCTTCTCGCCCAATATGTCTGTAGGCGTCAACCTGCTCTTTAAGCTGGTAGCCGACGCCGCAAAGGTACTCGGAACCGACTACAGCGTCCAGATACTCGAGGCGCACCACAGCCAGAAGAAAGACGCGCCGAGCGGCACAGCCAAAGAGATCGCGCGTATAGTCAAGGAAACGAAGGGCAACGGCGAAGTCCCGATAGAATCTGTCCGCGAGGGCGATATCGTCGGAGAGCATACTGTTACCTTCGAGTCGAATGTCGATCTTGTAGAGATCACGCACAGCGCCAAGACGCGGGATATATTCGTGAAGGGCGCGCTCGCGGCGGCGAAATTTGTAGTGACCCAGAAGCACGGGCTCTTCACCATGAAGGACGTGCTGGCTCTTTAAAATTTTTCGCCACATCACATTACCGAGGATGCGAAAAATTTTACTGGAGAGGCTGGAAATTTTTCGGGTGACGCGGCTTCTAGCCTTTTGTCGAATAGGGCGATTACGGGGTGGGTCTACTTCGCTCAAAGCTTTTCAGCTTTGAGCTTCGAAGGACCCATCCCTACGAAGCCGTGC
>JAQURV010000026.1 GCA_029004355.1 Candidatus Omnitrophota bacterium | reverse complement strand
TGGTGTGGACAGGTACCTGTTCTTCGAATGAAGGAGGGTTTTTATGTATCGATGACCGTTTCTTCGGATCGTGTACAGGGCCTTTTTCGTCGATCGGTTCCCCGAGCAAATTGAATATACGGCCGAGGGTCTGTTCCCCGACGGGTACGCTTATGGGCGTGCCCAGGTCCACAGCCTTCATCCCGCGGACAAGACCCTCCGTGACGCCCAGCGCCATACAGCGCGCGGTGTTGTTGCCGATCAACTGCTCGACCTCGAGGGTAAGGTCGATATTCCGGGCCTGATCCGTGATCTTTACCGCATTAAGGATCTCCGGGACCTCTCCTTCCGGGAAGCGTATGTCGACTACCGGCCCGATAACCTGTAAAATTTCACCGTCTGCCATAAATTGACCTCTTTAAGCGCTTCTGAGCGCTTCTGCCGACATCGCTATCTCGAGGACTTCCTTCGTGATAGCGAACTGCCTGGCCTTGTTCTTCTGGAGCGTAAGCGTCTCGATCAGCTCATCGGCGTTATCAGTAGCGAGCTTCATCGCGAGCATCCTTGAGGAATGTTCGGAGGTGAGCGAGCTGAGTATGATGAACCTTGCCTTGCACAGGAGATATTTTGCGCTCAATTCATCCACAAGCGTATCTCTGCCCGGCTCCAGGATATAATACTGCCTCTCCTTCTTTTCATAAGCGAGCGGCAAAAATTTTTCGATAGTCGGGGCATGTCTCAGGCGCGGGCTGAAACTGGTATAAGCTACGTAGACCTCGGCGGCCTCTTTCTTTAAAAAAATATCCGTCAACGTCTTCGCTATGTCCGCGGCCAAGTTTTCCGAAAATTTCCCGCGTATGCCTACGTATGAATTTTCGATCCTGTAGCCTTTCTTCCTGAAATACGAGAAGGCTTCCTTGCCCACGGTTATGATCTTTAGATTTTCCCTGCCGGTCCTCTCCGCGAATTCTTCCGCAAAACGGATGATGGCATGATTATAGGTACTGCAGAGCCCCGCGTCGGACGAGAAGACCATCAGGGCAACCGGATGTTTTTGGACCCTCGTCTCAAAGAGCGGATGGGCAACGGGCGCTATGTCGGAGATCAAATTAAAAAAGACACGCTCCATATTGACAAGATAAGGCTTTGAGGCCAGGAAGACGCTCTTCGTGCGGTTCAGCTTCGCGCCGGAGACCAGCTCCATGGCATGCGTTATTTTGCGCGTACCCTCGATCGACTTGATCCTGTCCTTCAGTTGCCTGAAACTCTGTATCATGATATTTTATGCGTTTCCTTGAACTCGGCCGTGAATGCCGAGGCTGCCCTATCGAGGCTTCCCGCGGTTTCGTCGTCAAGGAGGCCGGTCTCTTCGATCTTTTTTTCTATATCCGGGAAATTTTTGTCCATATAGGCGTAAAATCCCGATTCGAATTTCAGCACGTCCGCGATAAGCAGGTCGTCGAGATATCCTTTTGTACCGACAAAAATTATCATTACCTGCTTTGCCATGGTCAGCGGCGAGTATTGCGGCTGTTTTAGTATCTCTACCATATGCGCGCCCCGCGTAAGCTGAGCCTGGGTGGACTTGTCGAGTTCCGTGCCGAACTGGGTGAACGTTGCGAGCTCTCTATATTGCGCCAGATCTATGCGCAGCCTGCCGGCGACCCGCTTCATCGCCTTGGTCTGGGCTTTGCCGCCGACCCTCGATACCGATAACCCGACATTTATCGCCGGCCTTACGCCGGCATAAAAGAGGTCCGCCTCGAGGTATATCTGCCCGTCTGTGATCGATATGAGGTTTGTGGGTATATAGCCTGTGAGGTCGCCCGCCTGCGTCTCGATCACCGGTATGGCGGTCAGGGATCCGCCGCCCAGCTCGTCCGTAAGCTTTGCGGAGCGTTCGAGGAGCCGCGAGTGGAGGTAGAAGATATCGCCGGGATATGCCTCCCTGCCCGGCGGCCTGCGAAGTAATAGCGAAAGCTGCCTGTAGGCCTGCGCGTGTTTCGACAAGTCGTCATAGACGACAAAGACGTGCTTGCCGGCATACATGAACTCTTCGGCCATCGCGCAGCCGGCGTACGGCGCGAGGAACTGGAGCGACGCGGCCGCCCTCGAAGAAGCGCTCACGATTATCGTATATTTCATCGCGTCGTATTTTTCCAGTATCTCGCTTACGGCCACTATGTTCGACATCTTCTGGCCTATGGCGACGTATATGCAATATACGCCCTTGCCTCTCTGGTTTATGATCGTATCGATCGCGATCGCGGTCTTGCCCGTCTGCCTGTCGGCTATTATGAGCTCTCTCTGGCCGCGGCCTATCGGTATCATAGAATCGATGGCCTTTATGCCTGTCTGGATAGGCTCGTTCACCGGCTGCCTCTGGACGATCGTCGGCGCCGGCGCCTCTACAGGCCGGTGTTTATTCGTAGCGACAGGGCCTTTCCCGTCTATCGGGATGCCCAGGGCGTTCACCACTCTGCCCAGGAGCGCTTCGCCGACAGGCACCTGCGCGATCTTTCCGGTTCTCTTTACGATATCCCCTTCCCTGATATTCTTTTCGGACCCGAGTATAACAATACCGACCTTGTCCTCTTCGAGGTTTAAAACGATCCCCATGATATTACCGGAAAACTGGACAAGCTCTCCGACCATTACGTCATCCAGCCCATATACGAGCGCGATGCCGTCGCCAACCTGAAGGACGGTGCCTATAGATTCCACCCTCAGGCGGGTCCTGTACTTCTCGAGCTCTTTCTTTATGATCGCAGTTACTTCTTCGGGTCTAAGTGCCATAAACTACCTTTGCTGCCAGGAGTTTTGCTTTCATGTCTTCCAGGCGTCTTCTTACGGAACCGTCTATCAGGATATTCTCGACCTTGGCGTAGATACCGCCGAGAAGTTCGGAGTCCAGTTCTATGTAAAGGTGGATCTTCTTATTTAATTTCTTTTCTATAAGTTCCTTTATGCGGCGGATCGTCTCGGTGTCGAGCGGGTAGCTTACTTTCAGGAGCGCGTCTATTTCTTTGCCGTGCGAATATACGATCCGGACATATTCGGCTATATCGCTGAATTTGTCGAGGCGGCCCTTGGCGAGGAGCAGTTTCAGGAAAAAATGGACCTCGTCCGAAAACCCGTTTCTGATGACGCGGTCCAGGATCTCGATCTTTTCGAGATCGTTGATGCCCGGCGTTACCAGGAAATTCTCGAAATCAGGATTGTCGCGGAATATCCTGTTGACGTCATGCAGGTCCTGGACGCCTTTTTCAATACCGCAGCCTTCTTTTGTAAAGGCCAGAAAAGCATCGCCGTATCTCTTGGCCAATATATCCCGGTCCACTACTTCTTCTCCAGTTCTTTTATGAATCTCCCTACGATCTTCCTGTCGTCTTCGAAGGTCAGTTTTTCCTCCACCACCTTTGACGCTATCGCTATCGTGATGTCTACTATCCTGTCTTTCAGCTCCTCCTCGGCCTGCGCCGCTTCCTGTTTTATGCTCTCCTGCGCTTTGGCGAGTATCGTCTCGCCTTCTTCTCTCGCCCCCTGCCTTATCAATTCGGCGGCCTTGCGGCCCTCATCGATCGCCTGTTCGATCCTCTTCCTCGCCTCATCTTCGATCAACGAGATCCTGGTCTCGTAATCAGCCCTTAGCCCGGCAACTTCATTTTTTGTGTCGTCTATCTTTTTAAATTCCGACGCGATCCGTTCCTTGCGGTCGTCGAGGACCTTAAAGAACGGCTTCCATGCAAAACGTTTCATCAGGAATAAAAGGACAAGAAACGTTATTACCTGCGCCGCTATTTCATTTGTGCTTAATAACTTTAAGAGTTCCATCGTCTTTTATTTTTTTTAGTCTATTATATCTTCCCGGATAGCGCGAAGACAAAGACGAGCGCGTAAATGGTCAACGCCTCGATGAAGGCGCAGCCGGTAGCCATATTGATCAATATCTTTGTCGCGGCTTCGGGCTGCCTGCCTGTCGCTTCCATCGCTGCGGCAACCGCTTTTCCCAGCCCCATAGCGGAACCGAATGCCACTATGCCAAGGCCCATCGGAAGCCCTATTGCAAGTACCGATTTATAATCCATCATTCCCTCCTTTTGACTTTAACTACCGTTACTGTGAATTTCAAATGACAAAATCCAAATACTACAAATAATACCAAGTTAGGTAAGGTTGGGATTTGGTATTTTGTAGTATTTGTAGTATTGGTAATATTTGATATTTATCTGGCATTATGCTCTGACTCCTCGTGTGTAAGCACTAACGTAAAATATATCGTCGTTAACAGGCAGAAGACGAGCGCCTGGACGAGCGAAACCACTATCGCCATAAGCGAGTTGAATATGAGGAGCGGTACGGCCGGAAGTCCGTAACCGGCGAATACGGCCAGGAGCATGTCGTCTCCCCATATGTTGCTTCGTAGACGAAGCGAAAGGCTTATGGGCCTTACCAGTTCGGATACCACGTGCAGGATAAACATCATTATAGGGATGAATACGGAAAACGCTATGATCCCCCGCGGCCTGCCAAGGGCGTGGTCTATATAACCGCGTAAGCCGAGCTCTTTAAACCCTACGTACTGGACATAAACGAATACGCATATCGCAAGAGCCAGCGTTGTCGACCAGCTCGTAGAGGGCGATTTCATTAACGGAACGATCCCAATAAGGTTCATGCAAAGGATGTAGATGAAAAGAGTGCCTATAAAAGGGACGTACTCCCTGCCTTTAGGACCTATGATGCCGCAGACGAAGTCGTCGATGCCGCTTACGAACATCTCAAAAAAACTTTGCAGGCGGCCCGGTATCAATGAAGGTTTCCTGGACGCGGACCGCGCAAGGAGCGCGATCAGCGCCACTATGGCAAGGGAAAATATGAGGTTCTCCCACGTAATAAGATGCGCCGCGAGACTTGTCCCTTTGATCCTTTCCGCGATAAGGCTTACGATATTCGGAAGTTCCGCGGTCTTATTTACGCTTGCTTCGTGCATAACTTAACTATCCCCATCGTGATAAGGGCCGCCGTCAATCCTGTCAAAAGGCCGGCCACCGGAAATGCTTTAGAAATAAGTATCAGGAAACCTGCGAGGTATAGGACCGGGAACTTGAGTAAAACAAGCGCCGTGAGCTTCGTCGCATCTTTTTTCAAAACACTTATTTTGAATATATTCACCGTAAAATAAAAGTTCGCGACAGACCATGCCGCGCCGACGATAAATCCCAGAGACCACCTGATCGCGTTCTCCATCAAGCCTCTTCTTCGGTTTTGAGCGCCAATCTGATTATTTTTATCGTCTCTCTAGCGCTTACTATGAACCCTATCACGATAAAGATGATCGTTGTGAACGACGGCAGGCCGAACCTCTTTTCGAGGTAATCCGCCAGGAAATAACCGCTAAGCGGTCCGATCGCCATTACTATTGGAATAAATGACAGTAACCCGCCTATTTTAATCCACTTATAGATTTTTGTCAATTCTCATCGCCTTTTTCGCCGGCAGCCTATCGACAGATCTGGCTATCGCGGACGCGACTTCCCGGGAGGAATCTATGACATGCCGGCTCGGCGGCTTGCCCAGATCGATCGAGGCGGGCTGTATGCCTATCAGTATGGGGTCGCACTCGAATGAATTCAAAAAGTACTGCATGAGAACCTTTGACGGCATCTTATGGGTCGAGAACGATACGCCGTCGCCGATGTCGCGCGGGCTTAAAACCACTATTGAGCCCGGTTTGTCGTGGAAGTCTACGCTGTCTACGAGGAGTATGTGGGAAGGCTTGAATCTCTTTATGTCGCCGGTAAGGTTTTCCGGCGCGGTCGCGCCTATGAATATCTTAAAGCGGCGGCCTGTCTTCTTCAATAATCTCTTTACGCCTTCCGCTACAAGAAGGCCTGCCGCATCGTCGGCTCTCAGGTCGGAGCCTATGGCGAGTAGCGCGACTCTCCTGGCGGTCTTGAGCCTATCCTTTAGAAACTTCTCCAGTTTCGGCATTGTAGGTCACCTTAAGTTTTTTCCTATCCAATACCGCAAGCTCGAACTCTCTTGTAGCTTCAAGGGCCTTCTTTAAACAGGAGTCGACGCACTGGGCGCAATATATGCACTTACCGAGGTCGATCTCGCATTCGAACTTCTTCTCGCCGACTTTGCGGATCTCTATGGCGCCCGACGGGCAATCCTTCATGCAGAGCCTGCAGCCTATGCAGCGTTCGGGATGAAATACTATCTTTCCCCTGAAGTTATCCGGCATCCGGGCCTTCACGAGCGGGTATTCCGTTGTGGCGGGTTTTTTAAATACGGACTCCAGTACCTGTTTTAACATCTTCCCGGGTCTTATCATCGGACGATAAATCCTTTCAATACAAGGTCGATAAAAAGCTGTATGAATGCAAGCGGAGCCAGGCATTTCCAGCAGAAGCTTATCATCTGGTCTATGCGCAAACGGGCGAATATAGTTCTCAGGATGGAAAGCATGCATACGATTGTCAGTACCTTCAGGACAAATAGCAGGAATCCGGCTACCGGGCCCAGTCCAAGGCCGAATGGCAGATAGACGGCGGCTAAGAGCGCCGCGCCGACTATCTGCTCGATATCTATTCCCAGCCTGAAGAGCGCCAGGAGCCTTCCGCTATATTCGGTAAAGGTGCCGCCTACTATCTCTGTCTCCGCTTCCGGTATATCGAACGGCACTTTCTCGAGTTTGCCGAGCAGCGCTATCATGGAGATCGCGAAACCGAGTATATTGAATAACCAGAAGAACGGGTGCGCGGAATAGAATAACGACATCTCTTTCAGCGACCACGTGTCCGCAAGAAGCGCCGGGGCCAGTATGCTCATAAGGAGCGGGACTTCATACGCGAAGAGCTGCGTCAGGGCCCTTACCGCACCGATCCTGGAATAGAGTGATGTAGAATACCATCCTCCCAGGAAGAATGTCAGCGTCGGTATTGTCAACAAATACAGGACGACGATCAGGTCGCCGCTGAAGGCATATATGGGATTTACGCTCCACAAAGGTATGTAGAAGATCGCTGTGATAGCGGCTGTTATGGCCAGGACCGGCATCAATTTGAACATCGAAGGGTTGGCTTCCTCGGGGATTATATCTTCCTTGGCGGAAAGTTTTATGAAGTCCGCGAGCGGCTGGAACCATGGGGGGCCCACCCTGTTCTGCAGCCTCGCGCAAAGTTTTCTGTCGACGAATTGAGCGGCCAGGCCGAATGCGCTCAAGAATAAAAATCCGGGAAATATGAGGATGTAAAATATGCTCAACATTATTTTAGGGCCTTCCGCATCTTCTTGTTAAGCTCCGCAAAATCGATGCCATGCTCCCGGTAATGCCGGATGCTATATGCGTGGAGTTCTTCCCACTTGAGTACGCTCTTACTCCTCTTGCCGGCGTGCCTTATCCCGGTCAACCGGTCGGTGCATGAGAAGCAGGGATCGATCGCGGCTATCACTATAGGCAGATCCGCAAGCTGCCTGTCCTCAAGCATCTTCGCGACAGTCTGTATATTGGCCAATGTCGGCGCGCGCACCTTTACCCTGTCGGGTTTCTCCGTTCCGTTGGACTTTACGTAATGCATGTCCTCGCCCCTCGGCGCTTCATACCGGGAGACGGCCTCGCCTGCGGGTATCTTTCGCGGTACTTTTACCGTTAGCGGCCCTTCCGGCATCTTTTTTATTATCTGGCGGATGATCTTGTACGTTTCTAAAAGCTCGCCCACACGGACAAGCGTACGCCCATAGACGTCGTTATGGTTATCGGTGATGACCTTGAACTTGACCTCGGCGTACGCGGCATACGGATCGTCTCTCCGGACATCCCTATCCACGCCGGACGCCCTGGCGGTCGGCCCGACCGCTCCCAGCTTTAGCGCGTCTTTATTTGAGAGCAGCCCGACCCCGGAAAGCCTCTGGATGAGGGTCGTCTCTTTCGTCGCGATCTGTATATAATAGTTTGTGCGTTCCTCGAGCGTGTCCATGGCTTTTAAGATCGCCTTACCCTGCTCGGCCGTTACGTCACGGCGGACACCGCCTATAGTATTGATGCCGTAGTTTACGCGATTTCCCGTAAGCATGGCCAGGATATCCATGACGACTTCGCGGTCGCGCCACGTATACATGAGAAGCGTGTCGAAGCCTACTTCGTGGCCGGCGACGCCCAGCCACAAGAGATGGCTGTGTATCCTTTCCAATTCTCCGACGAGCGTCCTGATGTAGAGAGCCCGTTTTGGTATGTCGGCGCCGGCGATCTCTTCGACCGCCTGCACGAAGCACGTAGAGTGCGAATGCGAGCATATGCCGCAGATGCGTTCGGTCAGGTATACGTCCTGTATATATGTCCTCTCCTCGCAGGCCTTCTCGATGCCGCGGTGATTATAACCCAGCCGCGCCGAGAACTTCATTATCTTCTCACCGCTTAAGGTCACGCTGAAGCTTTCAGGCTCCTTCAGAGCCGGATGCTGTGGTCCTATGGGTATCACTACTTTATGCATTGTTCTTCGCCTCGCTTCCTGTGCTCTTTTTCCAATCTTTCCGCAAAGGATATTCGTCTGCCGGCCAATCGTCCGATAGAGGGTATCTCGTTGCCTTGGGCAGGCCCTGGACCTGCGCCCCCAAAAGATCCATCAATTCTCTTTCGTAGATATCGGCGGCCGGGAAATATTCCGTTATGGTCTTTATAACAGGGTTATTCCTGTCCACACTCACCTTTATATTCAACATGATGCCATCTTCCCTGGCGATATGATACATGAATCCCAGCGTCGTGCCTTCGTCAAGGCCGGTGATGGTAGAAAGCACCACGAACCCGAGCTTCTGTATGGCGTATTCGAATATCTCCCGGAAAGAGCCGGGCGGCGCTTCCGTGAATATGCGCCTTGGCCGCTGGATCCTCGTCTTTCCTTCGAGGGCTCCGAATTTTTTAACCAGTTCGCTCTGTATCGATTCTTCTTTGGTCATTTCTTCTTATCTTCCTTGTCTTCCAGGCTTGTAAGCAGTTTTACCACCCCGTCGATTATCGCCTTGGGGCTTGCCGGACATCCCGGGATATATGCCGAGACCGGTATGACCTTGTCGATCCCGGACTCTACGCTGTAACAGCCGTCAAATACCCCGCCCGTGCATGCGCACGTCCCGACCGCAACGACGAATTTGGGCTCCGGCATCTGGTCGTATATCCGCCTGAGCCTGCTCTTTATCTGGCGTGTCACAGGGCCGGAACAGACGAGCACGTCGGCGTGCCTTGGCGTGCCTTTAAGCTGGACGCCGAAACGTTCCAGGTCATAGCGCGGCGTAAGAGCCGCGATTATCTCTATGTCGCAGGCGTTGCACGCCCCGGTATTGAAATGGATTATCCACGGCGACTTTATCCTGGACCATGTGACGATCTTTTGAACTAATCCCATCTATGGCTATCTCCTGAAAAGGATGACCAGTCCCGTTATGCCGGCCATTATATATATAATGGCTATCACGAACGACCCGACAGTTACAAGCGGCACGGTCGCGATAGTTAAAGTAAGTACGTGAAGAAGGGTAAAAAAGAAAGCGAACGGGAAGAACTGGCTATAGTCAGGCTGCACCATCTTCGTCGGCGATTCCTCTCCGCAAGCGTATGATTTGTCCGTCCCGTCCGCATGCGTTTTACGCTTAAACGAGAAGAGGGATAATGCTTTTAAAAATATAAGCATGGCGGCGAACGTTATTACGAAAGCTGCCGGCGGCGTTAATAATATATTATCTAAGCCCACTGTCTAACCTTTCAGATTTTTAAGGCTTCGCACATCCAGTGAATCTGTGTGCCTGAAGACCGATAGCGCGATACCTGCGGCCGTTGCCGCGATGACGACTTCGACGATGATGATGGTTATTACAAGGCTCTGTGCCAGAGCGACCTGCCCGGTCATGTTGCCGGCAAGTATGATGAGAAGCGTTACGGCCTTTATCAATAATTCGATGCCTATTATGGCGCGGATCATGCTGCGGGTCACGACCAGGCAATATGCGCCGCAGACGAATAATAAGACTATGAAGAATCCGAATGTGCTGAAGAGCTGCCAATTACCGTTCATCGTTCTTATTCTCCCCGAATAATAGTACCACGCCAAGCGCTCCGGCGATCAGGATCATTACCTGCCCCAAGAGGTCGAGGCGCCTAAAGTCCCACAGCATCGTCCTGACATCTAATGGCGATCCCGGCGCCTGGATCATCGTAAAGTCCTGCCGCGCCTTCATGAAGATGAGTAAAGCTCCGACGATGGCGAGTATGACGGGCAGATACCAGTAACGTTTTATCCTGTCTTTCGAGACCTGGAGTATCTCTTTATGCGTCAGCGGTTTTGTAAGGCTTATGGTGCTGACGAAGATGGCCGTTATGAGACCCGCGCAGACAGAGAGTTCAAAGACCGCGGCAAGAGGCGAATTGAGCCTGAAAATAATTATCGCTATCGCGGCGCTCGTAATGGCCAGGCCTATCGTAGCCTTTAAAAGGCTGCGCGCCATGACCGTCCATAATGCCGCCATGGTCGTGAGTATCAAGAGTCCCATAGTCATATCCATATTTCGTTTTTACCTTATCAGTATCTCTTTTACGGGAGATATGAGCGTTGTGTATACGAACGGAAAGAAGACGCCTACGCCTACTATGACCGCGGCCAAAATTATCGACACGCCGAGAACGCCCCTATCCGCATCTTTTATATTTTCCAACCCCGCCTTAAGCTTGCCAAAGAAGACGCGGCGCTGCATCGAAAGAAAATACGCGAGAGTTATCACGCTTGCAATGACAGCCAGGGCTGAATAGACATGATGGCCGGCCTGCCAGAGAGCGACGACGATTATCAGCTTCGACCAGAATCCGGAGAGCGGAGGCATGCCGCAAGTCGACAAAAAGGCTATGACCGATGTGGTCCCTGTGACCGGCATCTTCTGCGAGATACCGCCCATCTCGTTCATGCTGCAAGTCCCCGTCTCTTTCTCCACTACGGCTGAATTCACGAAGAGGAGCGATTTGAAGACCGAGTGATTAAAGAGATGGAATACCGCTCCCGCGATACCTAATCCCGTTCCCGCGCCGAGTCCAAGTA
The DNA here is from genome assembly GCA_029004355.1 of Candidatus Omnitrophota bacterium. Classification (GTDB taxonomy): domain Bacteria; phylum Omnitrophota; class Gorgyraeia; order 2-01-FULL-45-10; family 2-01-FULL-45-10; genus FEN-1322. The sequence continues at coordinate 6,682 of JAQURV010000026.1, read as the reverse complement.
TTATATACCCAACCTGGCTTATGCTGGAATACGCCAGCATGCGCTTGAAATTGTCCTGGCCTATGGCGGCGATCGCACCGACGAATATCGATATCGTCCCGATGAGCATTATGACGGAATTCACCGCCTGGTTATAAGGAAAGAGAGTCGTTACTATCCGGATCATTGTGTAGATGCCCGCGGCCTTGGTCACTATGCCTGCCAGGAGTATCGATACCGGAGCCGGCGCCGCCATGTACGCGTCCGGAAGCCACCCGTGAAAAGGTACGAGTCCTCCCTTTATGAACAGTCCGCAGATGAAGAGCCCTATAGCCAGGAGGACGAATGCGCTGCCGCGCGATCCGTCTATGCCGGCCGCTATTTCGGTAAACGACGTGCTGCCCGAGACGAGAAGCAGTAGTCCTATAGATGAAAGCATTAGGACCGTTGCCACCGACGACAGGATGAGGTACTTGAAAGAGCCTTCGAGCGACTCGATAGTCTTCGGATAAGCGATCAAAAGAAAAGACGCGACGGCCGTTATCTCCATAAACACATAAAGCGAAAAGATATCCTTGACCATCACTATCCCGCTCATGCCCAGGGATGCCAGTATAAGGAGGTTCGTAAACTTGAACCTGCCGGACTCATCCGGCATCGTATATCGCGCGACGAATAAACTCGCGATCGAGACGAGCCCTATACAGATGAACATTATGAAAGTTAAGTGGTCGATGAAGAAAGCCATCCTGAAGAACGAATCGATGCGCTCGAGCGAATTATTCCGGAAAGCCGGATGGTAGAATACGGCAACCGCGATCTGCAGCACAAAGAGCGCCAGCGCAAACACAAACGCCCACCGCCTCATCTTGACGCTCCCGGCAAATATGAGGTTCAGCGCGATTATGCCGAATAACGGTATCAGTATCATTAATGATGGCACTTGCGTACTCTCCTGATTAGATTGCGCGTATCAAAAAGATCACGATCAGCGCCGCCGCGCCCAGTGACCAAAGTATGTATAATTTATAGCTGCCGTTGTGCATACCTCTTATCGCGGCTGAGGCTTGGTCCGTAACGGTGACTATAAAACTATTATATACCCAGTCTATGGCCTTATCGGTCCAGGCCGCGGCAACGGAAAGAAGGTCTATGGCCGAGTATCCTATATTATAGGGATCGAAATAACCTTTCTCCGCCCTGGAATATATCCAGCCCAACACGGGCGCATAATGTATATGGTCTACCGCGCTTATCCCCTTCCCGGTCTTCTTGACGCCATATATGTGATTTAAGACGGCTCCTATCAATACGACCACAGAGATAATGACGAGCATTGTGTTGGCCGGGAAGCCGGAATAATCATGCCCCTCCAGCCTTCCGGGGCCGAGTATCGGCTGGATGAGAAATTTGATCGGCAGGGCATTGTAAACGCCGAACAGGATGCACGCGCCTGCGATGATCACCATCGGGACGAGCATGGCAGCCGGAGCCTCTCTCACTTTATCGTTGCGCTTGTCGAGCTTGCCCAGGAACGCGGCATGTCCGAGCTTGAGGAACGAGGCGGCGGTAAAGAACGATCCTATAACGGCGGCGAGATAGAAGATCCGCCCGCGCTCAAGCGCGCCGTCATATACCAGTTCCTTGGAAAAGAAACCGTTGAAAGGCGGAACGCCGGATATCGAAAGGGCCGTTACGATAAAACATATAAAAGTGACCGGCATCCTCTTCCCTATGCCGCCGAGCTTTTCCAGGTTCGTAGTGCCCGCCCCTCTCTCCACGGCACCGCCCGTGAGGAACAGGCAGCTCTTATACATCGCATTATTGATCATGTGGAATATCCCGCCTATTATACCTACGGGAACGAGCGTGCCGATACCCAGGACCATGTATCCGATCTGGCTTATGGCATGGTATGAAAGCAGTTTCTTATAATCTTTCTGGACGAGCGCCATCATGACGGCGAAGATTATGGTTATGGCGCCGATCGTCATAAGCATGTAACTGGCCCACGAATTCAGGTCCAGCTTAAACATATCGAGCGATATCCTCGCAAGAAAATATATGCCGAGTATCTTTTCGAGCGCGCCGGGAAATATGGCCATGAATGGCAGCGGTGCGTCGATCGCGGCATCGGGTATCCAGCTATGGAACGGCATTGAGCCGGACTTTGCTATTGCGCCTATTATCAGGAATGTAAAGGCCAGTCCACCGAATCCGGCCAGGCTGATCGCATTTGTACCTATATTGAATGTCCCGGCGATGTGGCCGTAAATAGCCATGCCGATCATCATGCAAAGGTCGCTCAAACCCACGATGATGAAGGCCTTCGTAGCCGTCTTAAAGGCTGACTTACCTCCCAGGGCGATCATGCCGAATTGCGTCATCAGGAGGGCTTCCCAGAAGAATAGAACGGCCAGAAGGTTGCTCGAGAGCGCGGCGCCGTTCAAGAATGACAATGACGCGAGGAAGTAGACGTAAAAATATTTTGAGTAGCTCTTATTGAGGGCGAATACGCATGTGTAGAGGCTAATGAGGAATCCGAAGGCGGCGGCCGCGCCTATCGTGAAAGCGCTGTAGTGGTATAGCCGCAGGTTAAATTCGAACGCGCCGAAACCTGCCCACGGTATTGAGTAAGAAAGATCGCTCTTGAATAAGGATACGGCAACGATCAGGTTGGCTAATGTTCCGGCGAGGACGACAGCCTCCCTTACGCCGCGAACCTTCTTTGGAACAAACAGGACGAGGAGCGCGGTTGCGATCGGAATGTATATAGGCAATAAGATAGCGTCCATTTATATCCCCATCATTTGTTTTACGGCCATCTGAACGAAATCGGACGGATATTTTATATATATGCCGCTCAATAGCGAAAGTATAGCCAGGACCGCCACCGAGGCCACCATCAATTTCGAGCCTTCCTTTGAGGTAAGCGCCCCCTCCCCCAAGAAGATAGCATTGAAAAGCCGGAATAGGTAGAGTATCGTAAGGAGCGCGCCTACCAGGAACGTCATGGTTATGAATGTCTGCCCGCTGTTAACGGCGCCGGCGAATACAAGGTACTTGCTGAAGAAACCGCCGAATGGCGGGACCCCCATTATAGAGAAGGAGCAGGCCAGGAACGATATCGCAGTCACGGGCATCGTCGCAAACAGGCCGCCCATCTTCGTTATGTCTTTTGTCTTAGTATTCTGCTCCACTATGCCCGCGCATAAAAATAGCCCGCCTTTGGCGAGCCCGTGCATCAGTATGAAGAGGAGCGCCCCGGCTACCCCTACGCCGTTACCTACGGCAAAGCCTAAGAATATGAATCCGATCTGGCTGACGGTTGAGTACGCTATTATTCTCTTCATGTCCGTCTCTACCAGGGCCGCGCCCGCAGAGACGATCGCGCTCACCGCCGCAATGATCGGCATGGCGGTGAGCCACACGGTCCCGACGGGAAATGTCACCACGAACAATCTCGCAAATACGTATACGCCTATCTTCACAAGCACCGCCGCGTGCAGGAGTGCTGTAACGGGAGACGGAGCGACGCCGGCATCCGGAAGCCATGTATGGAACGGCAGCGTAGCGGATTTTGAAAGTATTCCCAGGAGGATCAGGGCTACGACGAAATCGGGGATCGGGTTGCTCTTTAAAGCGGCCTTGATCACCGCCAGGTCGAAGGAACCCGTCTTGCCATATATATATATGAAGCCGATGAGCATGGCGAGCGCGCCGAATACAGTGATCAGAAACGCCTTGTCAGCCCTTATGACATGCGTCTTCTCCCTGAAGAAACCTATCAGGCGCCAGCTTGCTATCGCGGTTATCTCCCAGAAGAGGAATAAGAGTATGAGGTTCGCGGAATAGACCAGCCCCATCATCGAGCCCAGGAAGAGCACGACCATGAAATAGTACTCGTTGCGGTTGTCGTAATGGCTTATATATCCGAATGAATACAGGACTATTATCGCGCCGACGAGCGATGATACAAGCGCCATGAAGACCGCCAGGCCGTCCGCCACGAGAACGAAATTGAATCCCAACGGCAGTGCGACGGATATGGTCGGCACCTTGCCTGCGAAAAGTGCCGGGACGAGGAGGCCCGAGCCTGCCAAAGATACGCATACAAACGTAAGCGCGAGCCAGTTCCGTAATCGCTCCGATATCCTGCCGGCAAGCGGCAGTAGGATCGAACCAAAAACAGGAACGAATATTATCGCTAGAAGGTAATTATTTTCCATCGGTATAATTTAAATATTATTTTGAAACAGCCAGATCGGGTGCCGTCCTCTTGCTCTTCAGCACCGCCCATACAAGCGCCGCGCATAGTAAAGATACCACTACCCACCCGCCTATGCCCAGCTTATTATACTGGACAACGATCGGCGCGATGATGACAGAGACAAGGTTCACTACTTTTATCATAGGATTGAGCGCCGGGCCTGCGGTATCTTTTAACGGATCACCTACGGTATCACCGACGACCGCTGCCTTGTGCCGCTCGGAACCTTTGCCGGTATTTCCTTCAATACTGCGCGCTTCATCTTCGATCGTCTTCTTTGCGTTATCCCACGCACCGCCCGAATTTGACATGAATACCGCGAGCAGTTGTCCCGATAAGATTATGCCGGCCAGGAATCCGCCGAGCGCCTCTACCTGAAGCACGAGCCCTACAACGATGGGCGATACTATGCATATGATCGCAAGGCTTATGAGTTCTTTCTGTGCCGCTGACGTGGATATGGCGACGGCCTGCTTGTAGTCGGGCTTCACTTTGCCCTCTAGAACGCCCAGTTTGAACTGACGCCTGACTTCATGCACTATAAGAGAAGCGGCTCTTGCCACGGCCTGGATGCTAAAAGCCGAGAATAACCACGGTATGGCGCCGCCTATAAGCATGCCTACGAAAACCTGCGGCACCGAAACGCGTATTCCCAGCGAACTTAGCTGCTCGGCTAACGGTACACCTAATGCGGCCTGGACCTTGCTTACGTCGACCATATACGAACCAAATAGCGCTACGGCCGCTATTACAGCGGATCCTATAGCTACTCCTTTGGTTATAGCCTTTGTCGTATTTCCAACCCCATCGAGGTCGGCCATGATCTGGCGGGCTTCTTTCGTCTCTTTATCTTCTTTGCCGTGCCAGGCCATCTCCGCTATGCCATTCGCGTTATCCGCGATCGGACCAAAGGAGTCCATGGCAACGTTGTTGCCTGTAAGGGTCAACATGCCTATGCCTGTCATGGCAACGCCGTACAATATATAGGCGACCTTGGTGGCGCCCTCGATCCCGGGGATCGTTCCGAATATGACTATAGACGAGAATATCGTGGTAGCTATAACAAGTATCGACCATACCGCGGATTCATATCCGACCGCGATGCCGGACAATATAGTAGTAGCTGAACCCGTTGCTGTGGACTTTTTGATCTCGCGGACCGGTTTACCTTCTGTTCCCGTAAAGTATTCCGTAAGACGGTCGATAGCTATCGCCAACCCTACGCCAACCGCCGTTGCTAGGAACGGTCTCCACCAACCCCCCGGAAGCTTGTTCATGTAAAAGAACGCGAGAATGCCAAACATAGCGACCGATATCGCGGCCGATGTTAAGAAGCCGCGGAATATCGCCTTCATAGCGTTACCGCTCTTGGAAGGCCCTTCTTTTACGGCGTAAGTACCTATAATAGAACATAAGACGCCTATGCCGCGCACGAGGAGCGGATAGACTATCCATTCAAGCCTGTGTGTTATGTGGTATAGCGCAAGACCGAGTATCAATCCCGCCACTATAGTCACTTCGTATGATTCGAATATATCCGCGGCCATACCGGCGCAGTCGCCGACGTTGTCTCCGACGAGGTCCGCTACCACCGCGGGATTGCGGGGATCATCCTCGGGGATGCCTGCCTCGACCTTTCCGACAAGGTCGGCGCCGACATCGGCTGCCTTCGTATAGATCCCGCCGCCCACCCTCATGAATAACGCGAGGAGCGTGCCGCCGAATCCAAAACCCAATAACGCATCGGGCGCAGCAATGCCGAATATGATGAATATTATCGTTCCGCCGAATAGTCCTAAGCCGTCCGTCAGCATGCCGGTGATGGTACCAGAACGATAGGCTATCCTCAGCGCGTCACCAAACGATCTCTTTGCGGCCTGAGCTACTCTTACGTTACCCTGGACCGCCATACGCATACCGAGTTGACCGACAAGAAGTGAAAATACCGCACCCATGATGAACGCGAGCGCCCTGCCGATACCTATGATGAGCCTGACCGCGTTTTCCGGCTGTCCGGCAAAGCGCTGCATCGCCTCTTCGGAGGGCGGCACTATATATACGGAAAAGAATAATGCGAATGTAAGTATGCCGATCAAAGGCAGTATACTGAAGAGCTGTTTACGAAGATATGCGTTCGCGCCTTCCCTGATGGCGTTCCATACCTCTATCATCCTGGCATCGCCCTTATCTTCCCGCAGTATCTGCTTGCGGAGGAAGAGCGCGTAAAGTAGCCCTAGTATAGATATGCCTAAAACACCCCAAATCGCGACCTGCTCAAAAAATGTAAGTCCGTACACCATTGTAAACTCCTTTTTAAATGATAAGGCCTCCCACTTTGCCCTTCCTACGAAGGAGGCCTTGACACAAGACATCATTGTCTAACGATTTACATCTATTATAAACGTTAAACAGAGCTTGTCAAGGCAAAAATTT
>JAQURV010000025.1 GCA_029004355.1 Candidatus Omnitrophota bacterium | reverse complement strand
AAATATCAGGGCGGTCGTGACGATCAATCAGGACGGAAGGTTAAATACCACAGCGGCAGGACAGGAAGTTTACAGAGAGCTTCTAAGGCTGAAACCCGACGGGAAGAGCAGGATACTCGATGTACAGACGAACGGCGACGATAAATTATTTGTTGTGATCCCGGCAATTTACGACCTTGCCTTACGCCTGGGGTTTGGCTATGAGATCGATGCCGAGTTTGCCACTTTCCTGAGGCGGATAGGAGCCTTCTTTGCCGCCAACGGGAAACCTATCGACCCGCTTGCAATATCTACTCAATTCGTGATACGCATCATACCCAGGGTCAGGGCAGCCGATATAAACGCGGACGCCGCACAGGCTGAAGCCAGGAAAGTGGTCGACACCTCACTATAAGGTAAGACAGATATACCAGCTTAAGAAAAGCCGCATGGGAGACTTAAAACCCCCTGCGGCTTTTTGTCTATTGCCTAATCTGATTTATGTGTTATAATTATACTAATAAAACGAAAGGAAAATGAAAATGGCCGCGACCTACAAAAGAAAGAATTACTTCATTAATAAGCGGTTCCAGCTTAAGTACACCTTGACGACGGTAGCGATACTTTTGGTCGTAATGTTTGTCACCGGATTCGGCCTTTACATGGGGATGTGGGGCTCGATAATCGAGAACTTCTCGAAATTCAAGGTATCGCAGAACCTCGAGAACGTAAACCGCATAACCGATTATCAATCAGCCCGGTATCCGAAAGGTGACTACCGCCTCGAGAAGATATTCCGCGAGGCGGAACTTTTGAGCGACCAGGAGCGCACCACGCTGAAAAGAGCTCTTAGTTCGGTTAACAAGTCGCTGATCCCCAAGTTGGTTATTCTTACCGCCCTGATATTTCTGGCCGGGATATTCATATCCCACAAGATAGCCGGGCCGATGTACCGTATAGAGAAATCGGCCGAGGCGATCCACCACGGCGACCTGCGGGTAAATTTTAAGATAAGAAGGAACGACGAGATGCGGAGCACAGCCGCCGCCCTGGAGGAGATGGTCGAGACCCTTCACGACGATATCAACAAGCTGAAGTCGGAGTCGCTTGCCGTCGAAGAGATGATGGGTTCGCTTGTAAAAAAGAGTACGATATCCGGAGCGGAAGCCGACCGCCTCAAAGATGCCCTGAAAAGCATAGAATCAATATTATCAAAATATAAGACGTGATGAGAAGACTGTTATTGACGATATTATTGGTGATGACGATCTCGCTAGCCGTGCCTCTCCGCCCGGCCTGCCCTGATGACGCCGCATTTCTCGACAAGCTCGAATATGACAGCCTCAAGTACTTTGTAGGTGAAGCGAACCCCGCGAACGGCCTTATAAAGGATAGCTCGCGCCCCGGCGCGCCGGCCAGCGTCGCGGCGGTAGGCTTCGGCCTTACCGCGCTCTGCATCGGAGATGCCCGCGGCTGGCTCGAGAAGGACCAGGCGTATGAGAGGGCTTTAAAGACGCTCATCGCGTTTCGCGACAAGATCCCCAACGAACATGGTTTCTTTTACCACTTTCTCGACATACGGACCGGTTCAAGGACATGGAATTCCGAAGTCTCTTCGATAGATACCGCTCTATTTTTAGCCGGCGCGCTCTTTGCGGCAGAGTATTTTAAAGGCACAGAGGTAGAGACTGTTGCCAACGAGATATACGACAGGGTCGACTGGCCATGGATGATGAACGGCCGCAAGATCATCTGTATGGGATGGACCCCGGAAGAGGGATTCCTTCCTTATTACTGGGATTCTTACAGTGAGGCGATGATACTCTACGCGCTTGCAATAGGATCGTCCACGCACCCCATCCCGGCGGAGTCGTGGTTCGAATGGTCCCGCGCGGAGGATTCGTATAAGGATTATAAGGTCATCTACTGCAGCACAGGCAGCATCTTCACCTACCAGTATTCGCATGCCTGGATAGATTTCCGCAACCTCATCGAGAACCGCACGGGCACGAACTATTTCGAGAATTCCGTCAATGCCGTAAAGGCGAACCGCGAATTCTGCATCGATAATTCGGCCCAGTACAAGGCATACGGCGAGAATAGCTGGGGCCTGACGGCGTGTATCGGGCCCGCAGGCTATAAGGGCTACGGCGCCAAACCGGGCGACGCGGTAAACGACGGTACGATAGCTCCGACCGGCATGGCGGGTTCGATAGTATTCGACTGTCCGAACTCAATAAGCGGCCTCAAGTTCCTTTATGATAATTACGAAAAATTCCTATACGGGAAATATGGCTTCAAGGATGCTTTCAATCTAGATAAGGACTGGTGGGCGGAGGAGTATCTAGGTATAGATGTGGGCATAGCCGTAATAATGCTTGAGAATTACAGGACCGGGCTCGTCTGGGAAAAGTTCATGGACCTGGAGCCGATAAAGAAGTGGATAAGCCTGTGTTTTAACGAAAAGAAGGCATGAGAGAAGAGGTGCGTATGCGCTATGCGAAGATCATTGTAATGATGATATTTCTTGCCGCCGGCATCTATATTCTTAACGCCCACGCCACGGAAGCGATGCGAGCCAGAGAGATGATGAGGAGTTCCGCCGTTGCGGAAGTTGACGAGAGCCGGTATGTCAGGGACACTGTTCCGGTCGATGATACATACGCCTACGAGATAGGGTATGGGGGCGCGTGCGAAGTCCCTGTCCTCCTGAATAAAGATACCGGGAAAGTGGAATATTATCGGTCCTACGCTGAAGATAAATGGATCATTGCCGGGAACCAGGAGGAGGCGCTCCAGGGCCTCTATGACAGAAGGCAGGATATCAGGGATGAAAGGCGATTAAAAGGGATGCAGGACGAGATGAACCGGCGCAACCGCGCAAGTATGTCGGAGAGGATGCAGCAGCGCCCTGCTCAAAGGTAAAGAAGATCATTATAAATACGGTTATCGTAATGTCGAAAGGACGAGCATGTCGTGTGGTAAGCGGTATTTCGTTTTTGCAGCCGGGATAATATCGTGCTGTCTTCTTTTTGCAAGCCCCGCCTTTTGCGCCGACGAGTCCGACCTGCCCAAGCTGGGCCCGGACATTCCTTCCGCTAAAGGAATAGCGATCACCAAGAACGGAATAGTTAAAAATATCACGCCTATGGAGGAACCGGTCCTTAAGCGGATAGACATAAATAAGATAGGCGTCACGCCTTACTATCCCACCTTCGAAGGTTTGAGATTGGCAAAATACTTTACGATCGCGCAGAGGGTGGAGATATTCCAGGAGCCGCGGCCGATCGATTCGTATGTGCTCGATGCCAAGAAGATAAGATACCTGCATTGGAACCAGCCATGGAATACGCCCGGGGAATACCGGCAGCAGATAAAGCCCATATTTACAAGGGCATACGGCACCGAGGTCACGATGAGCGACCCCCGCAATAAAGACGCCCAGTGGCGCTATACCCACGACTATCGCGATATATATCAGAACCAGTTCCCTATATATCGCCTGAACCCTCAGCAACTCACGCCTACTTCCGGGTTCGATATCCCTTACCTTATAAATACAAACTACTCTCGCGAGTCGTGGGACCAGAACGAAATACTATGGATGTACGCCCAGAGGCTCTACCGTCTCAATTGGCTCACGACGCTTAACTTCGGATACAGGTATTCTACGATGAACGCCAAGAATGACGGGCCAATGAATGCCTATTACGAGAACAGGCACACCTACTTTACATATTTTTCGCTTGCGACCAGCGATACGTGCGAATGGTTCGGCCAGTTCGAGTATTTTAAATCTAAACGGGTCCACTCCGCATTTATATATAGCCCGGACCATTATTTCTACGCCGCCGAGCTCAGGATGAGGTCGGCCGACATGAAGACGAGCGTAACGCCGAGAATGAGCTATTCTATCGATTATTACTATCCTTCCAGGAATAAATTCAGTAAATACGAGATGCAGATAAGGGCCGGCCACGAATTTACGCCGAAACTGAACTGGACAAATACGATAAAGGCCAACTTTGCGTTCCGGGATGAGCCTGATAATCAGGCTCCCATGTATACGCGCTGGGGAGCCAATCCGATCCATGACATGGCGGGCTGGGTCGGCGACGAAATACGCTTTCAATATAACTTCTACGACAAATTGTGGTTCCAGAGCGGTGTCGATCTTTCGGCAGGTACTAACGTGTGTGATTTTGACAACGGCGGTTTCCTCGCGGGCCTTGAATATTACGCGCCCGGCCTTATCCGCGTCGACGTCGGATACAGGGGCAACTACTACTATAATATACAAGATTACCTGACCTCGATATATTTCAAATGCTACTTCTTCATGTAAGCAGCCGGTAAAACCCTAAAGAGGCGCTTTCAATGGGACCGAAACGCACGGTAGCCTTGTCTTTACTTCTTGCGGTATTCTTTTCATTCTGCGTAACGGGCTGCGCGAAGAAAGAAGCCGCCGATGCCGGCAAGGCACGCCCCGTAGTGATCGAAGTGGCATTCTGGGGGGCGCCGGATGAGATAAATATCATAACCGGCATGATAGAGAAGTGGCAGGCTCTCCACCCGGAGATAACCGTAAAGCTCGAACACACCCCTTACCGCGGTTATGTCGATAAGTTATTGACCAGGATCGCCGGCCGCGCCGCGCCCGACATCATAGCCACCGAAGTCGATCTCTTCGTTACGTTCCAGACCAAGAATGTCCTGTTTCCCCTCGATGAATATGTAAAGAACGACCCGGAACTTAACATAGACGCCTTCTATCCCGAGATCATCAACAGGTTTACCGTCGGCGGTAAACTATACGCTCTCCCCAGGGATACCGCGCCGTTTGCCTGCGTCTATTATAATAAGAATCTCTTTGATGAGGCGGGCGTGCCGTATCCGGACGACGGCTGGGACCTTAATGATATGCTCGATAAGGCAAAGAAGCTCACCAAGACCGATCCGGACGGCAGGGTCATCCAATACGGATTTTACGCGTGGGCATGGCAGAATTTTGTTTATGCGTTCGGCGGCAGCGTGGTCGACGATGTCCGGAAGCCCGCAAAGTGCACCCTCGATTCCAGAGAAGCTATAGAGGGCCTCCAATTTTACGCGGACCTCATAAATAAGTACAGGGTCCATCCCTCGTCTATAGCCATGACGAACCTCGCGATGGGGGTCCAGGCAATGTTCATGACGGGCAGGCTCGCGATGTTCTCTTCCGGTATTTGGGAGACGCCGGGCCTTAGAAAGGCCGAAGGGTTCGAGTGGGACGTTGCCATGTTCCCCAAGGGACCCGGCGGCGTGCGGGGCTTCGGTACGGGCGGATCCGGCTATTGTATATTGAAGACCAGCAAACATCCGAAAGAAGCCTACCAGGTCATAAAGGCGCTGACCGGCAAACCCGCCCAGAGCCTGCTCGCGGATACCGGGCTTGCCCAGCCGGCGATGATCGAGATAGCGCAGGGGCCGCACTGGCTGGGCGGAGACCTGCCTCCGAAGAATAAGAAGATGCTGAATGAGGCTATGAAGTATGTCGTATATTCCCCGTTCCATCCTGCGTGGAGAGAGGTGCAGGACCTCTACATAAATCCGCAATTCGATCTTCTCTTCGGCGGCAAGAAGACGGCCGCGGAAGCGGTAGCCGCTTTTATCAAAAAAGTGAACGAACGGTTGCAATGAGTAAATTCAGGACAAAATACGGTTACTTTACCGATGACGGGAAAGAATTCGTCATAACCAGGCCCGATACGCCGCGTCCGTGGATAAATATATTGTCGAACGGCGAATACGGGGCCGTCGTATCGCAGACGGGGAGCGGTTACAGCTGGTGGAAGAATTCCGCCGTGGCGCGGATGACGAGATGGCTCCAGGACCTTGTCAGGGACGATATGGGCAGGTACGTCTTCATAAAGGACCGTGACACTAAAAGAGCCTGGTCGCTCTCCTGGAAACCGGTCTGCCCTAAATTCGACTTTTACGAGGTGCGTAACGGCATAGGGTATACGACCATAACCTCGGAAGTAAACGGGGTGAGGGCCTCAGAGACCGTCTTTATCCCGCCGGGCGAGAACCTGGAGATATGGAAGATCACGCTTGAGAATACCGGCTCGAAGCCGAAGCGTCTCAGCCTGTATACATATTTTGAATGGTGCCTCGGCAACTCCGACGATGTCCACCGTGAATTCCAGAAGACGTTCATAAGCACGTGGTTCGACAAGGGTTCAAATGCCCTCTTTGCCAGGAAGAAGAAGCACCTGGTCCCCAAGTATATATCGACAGGGATGGCCGAACATCCTATAGCCGGATTTTCGAGCATAAGCGAAAAGTGCGCATCTTACGAAGGCGATAAAGAGCGTTTCTTCGGCATGTACCGGGGGCTCGCCAACCCAGTCGCCCTGGAGAACGACAGGCTTACGAATACCGCCGGAGAATGGTACGATCCCATCTCAAGCTTCCAGGTAAACATTGTTCTCAAGGCAGGCGAGGAGAAGACGCTAATCTACACGATAGGGCACATGGCCGACGAGAAGAAGGCAAAGGCCCTTATAAGGAAATATCATAGCGTTAAGGAAGCCGACAGGGCCCTTGCTAAGACGAAGAAATTCTGGTCGGACCTTTTCTCATCCCTTGAAGTAAAGACGCCCGACGACGCATTTAATATCCTTACCAATACGTGGCTGAAGTACCAGACGATCGCCGGCAGGTTATGGGCGAAGACGGCATATTACCAGTTCTCCGGCGGATACGGTTTCAGGGACCAGCTGCAGGACTCGCAGGTATTTTTACCTCTCCGGCCGGAGCTATGCAAAGAACAGATAGCTATGCACGCCTCCCACCAGTTCAAGGACGGTACAGTGCATCACTGGTGGCACCAGCTGACAGGGATCGGCGCTATCACCGACATGACCGACAACCTTCTCTGGATGGTCCACATACTGTTCGGTTACCTGGAGGAGACGAAGGATTTTAAATTTCTGGATGAGAAGATACCGTACATCGACGACGTACCCGGAACGCTCTACGAACATTGCTGCAGGGCGATAGATAAGGTCCTTTCGCGTTTTTCAAAACGCGGCCTGCCTCTGATGGGCGCGGGTGACTGGAACGACGGGTTTAATCTCATCGGCGAGAATTGGAAAGGCGAAAGCACGTGGCTGGCGCAGTTCCTTTACGGTATCCTCGTTAAATTCGCGGTCCTTGCGGAGAAGAAGAAAGACGGGAAGAGGGCGAAAGGTTACATTGCCCGCGCAAAGAAATTGAAAGAAGCCGTAAACAAATATTGCTGGGACGGGGAATGGTACTTCGCGGCGACCAGGGACGATGGTAAGCTTGTCGGGAGCCGTAAGTGCAAAGAGGGCAAAGTCTACCTAATGACACAGACATGGGGCGTGTTCAATGACGTCTCTACCGCGGACCGCAAAGTCAGGTCTATGAGATCGGTCTGGAAGCACTTGCAGAAGAAGCACGGGCCGCTCTTGATCGCGCCCGGTTTCACGGTCCCGGACGAACATATAGGCTACATCACACGATACGCTCCCGGCGTAAGAGAGAACGGCGCTGTCTATACGCACGCAGCGTGCTGGGCGGTCCTCGCGGAATGTTATCTCGGCCGCGGTGATAAGGCATACAAAATGTATTCCAGTTTCTGCCCCATAAAGCGCGGCATGGACCCGGACCTTTACAAATGCGAACCCTACGTGACGCCCGGCAACACCAACGGACCTCAGGCTGTCGATTACGGCGCGGGCGGATGGACATGGTACTCGGGCTCGGGCGGCTGGCTCTACAGGGTCTCGACTGATTGGATACTCGGCGTGCGTCCGACTTACGACGGCCTTCTCATCGACCCTTGCATACCTTCGAAGTGGAACGGGTTTAAGATGAAGAGAAGGTACGGCAATGCGGTATATAATATAGCGGTAGCCAATCCGCATCACGTATCCAAAGGCGTCAGGGAAGTTTTCCTCGACGGAAAAATGATAAATTCCAACATAATCCCCGACTTGAGCGACGGCAAGAACCACGATATCGCAGTTACGATGGCGTAAGGTTAAGGTTCAAAAAAGATAGATTTTATAGTTTGACAAATCCCGCCTGTGTGATAAACTAATCACAGTTTGTTTTTATCAAAGCAGCAAAGTGGCACAAGTTATATAAAATGCTTGGCAGAGTATGCCGGGCATTTTTGTTTTTTAAGTAAAGTTATTTATTAAGTAGAACAAAATCGAGGAGCAAGAAATAATGAAGAAGATGGATCGTGTTATATCGACATTAGTGCTAGTAGCTTTTCTATTCAATACCGCAGTATCCGACTATGCGTTCGCGCAAACACTCCCAAATACCGATAAACTTGCCCCGGCTTCGATGTTCGACGACCTCCTGGGCAGGATAGACCTTCAGGATATCTCGAGGATAGAGAAGACCCTCACAGGCCTTGCCTTGCTGGCAAAGAAGGGCGACGGCACCATCGATATCGAAAAACTCACAGAGATCGTCAACAGGTCGAGCGACAGTCTATTCAAATCCCCCGTGAGGCTCGGCGAAAAGCTGCGGTTCTACCCGAACGAAGCAACAGCCTTGCCGAACGGCTGCTGGCGCGTTATGGCGAGGATAAACGATCTCCATAACTTTAGCGGTCATGGCCTCAGGGAATATTATGTCGTGATCCCGGGCCGCGCCGACGAACTCGGCGGTTTTCCTGCGCGGGCATGTACTAAGATCGAGTGGCCGGGGATCGAAAAGGCTATCAGGGCAGGCCTGCCGGTGCCGGACAGGGCCGCAGAAAGGCCGGAAGACGCGGAAGCGATCAGGCGTTACAAGGAGATCAATGAAGAGAAGATATCGGCCTTTATCCGGGAACGTCTCCATGCAGGCGACTTTGCCGAAATAGACGGAAGGGCCAAAAGTCTCGGATGGAACGATAAGTACCCGAACAGGATATCGCCCGATGCAAAAAATACCAAGGCTGTGTACTGGGCGAGCGCGGTCGAGAGCATGTTCCGTCATCATTCCAGGGGATTTTTCGATGTCTTCGGCATAGATTTCGACGAGGTATTCGGGAAGAAAAATTTTGTATTTATAAAGATCCCCAAGGGGATGGAGGACCGCCTTGATATAGAGGAAGGCGGCGAGAAGATAGGGGTCCGAGCCCGCACAAGCAATAACACCATATACTTCTTCGTTGAAGAAGATGATTTTAACGATATAGGCAGATTGTCGGCTTCCCACGATTTTCCCGGGATGCAGCGGATTATTATAAGCAGTATGCTGGTAGACTTTATCCATGAGACAGGCGCCGCCTGCGGTCTGCCGTTCTCTGTTTTGCAGGGCGGTTTAGTCATACATAAACTTGATGATGCTTATGCGGATTATAAGAGCGCGCTGAGAGAAAAAGGCTCTGAACCCATCGATACCATAAAGAAGCGCATTACCGATGCGTATCCCGGCCTGGTTGGCCTGAGATCCGTCGATCTCGATATCCTGCGCGGCATAAACTCTGCAGGAGAACTCTACGACCGCGACTACGAAGCGGGGCGTGCTCCCGGAGCGGTGGAAGACCTTATGCCAGGCGGCAAAATGGTCATTGACAATAATATTGAAATGACCTACGTCGGCATGGTCCGCGGTAAGGCGAAACTTGGTTTTAGAGCCCCGCAGGAAGTGGATATATACCTTAGAGAGATATACGAAGATAAGACACAGAAAGAGCGGATTGATAGAGTTAAAGTCGTGAATAAAGAAGGCGGTAATTTAATCTTAAGCGGGTTCAGCGGCCAAGAGTTTGTTGTCATAATAGGAGATAGAGAGATCGCGAGAGTTACAGCATCTTATGGGCAAGGCTCGAGGAAAGTACAGGTCGCTATAAAGACCGCGGATGGTATACCGGTACGCTCCGGCGGTTTTGCGGCGCAACCTGCGGTAAATATAGTGCCCGATAACGGCGGAAACCGCTTTGTGCCTGTAGTCCATCGCTACGAGGACGGAAATCGCACGAGTCCCGACTCTGATCGTGACATGGGCCAGGGAACTGTAGAATATCGTCCTTCGGATGAGGTTATGAAGGCGTTCGAAAACAGTTTTGGGCATAGATTGTCGAATCCTTTAAAGGCGCTGGCCATAGAAATATGGGAGACCGTTTCCGGCGGGTTCCGCAGGTTATTGTCGGCGGTTGGCCTCCTTCCGAGGACGGTTGAAAAGCCGAAAGACTGGCCGGGACCATGGGATGTCGCCGACAGGGTAAAGTATCTTAGATTGTTCGGGGAGTCCAATAACTATGATCTTATGAATGTGCTCATATCGGATCTAAGTATGAGGCAAATATTGGAGTTTCTCAGGTTACGAAATAATTATTTTGAGGATGAGCGCGCCAGGTTCATGAACGGGTTGCTTGAATTTTTTGGAATAATCGAGAGCTCAATTGCGTCCGGCGCGGTAAAGAAGGCGGCGCATGCCAGAGTGGCCGCGGAACGAAAGGCTGTTCTCGACGAAGCTTCGCTTGTGGACTTGAGGCGCAACAGAGCGGATGACCCCGAAAACGTGGCTTTTGTCGGCATTATGTGCACCGACCGGATACATGCGGCGAAGGAGATGTTACCCGGTATGGAGAGCGACACTCTTTCGCTCGCAGGCGCTATAGAAGGTTCGATCGATCCCGATGGCAGCAAAACCGAAGAGTATATCGCGGCCCTGCCCTCAAATGTTAGAGCCGATATTTCAGATCCGACCAAGGTAATAAGCGGCGGGCCGGCTACAAGCTCTACTCGCGTATGCGCGCAGTTAGCCGGTAGGGGCATCCGCGCGTCGCTCGTGACAAGCGTAGGAGAGGACGGCGCGCCTTTAGTGAGAGCGCACAAAGCGGTAGGCGTGGACATGACCAATGTTATGGTCTCGGGAACAAAGCCGACCGCGAAGACTCTCGTATTCGAACTTGGAGAAGGTACCCGCAGTTTCCTGCATGATATAGGCGCAAGCGCCGAACTTACTATAGATACCCTCAGGCCGGAATATTTTAGAGGCAGAAAGATCGTCGAATTCGGCGGTATAGAGCTTTCGGGACTGATGCCGGACCTCGACAGGGCGCTTGAGATGGCAAAGAAAGAGGGCTGTATTACCGTCCTCGATACGGTAGTGGACAGGCCGCACCAGTGGAAAGCCTTCAGGAAGAGATACGGCGGCGAATACCTCAAGAGGATACTCTCGCTTGTGGACGTCTTTGCCCCGAGTTACGGCGAAGCCCTGCAGATATATGCCGACTATGTGCATCCGGACGATCAGGAAGCCGCAGCCCTTCTCGAGAAGAAGGTGAAGAGCGGAAAAGATAAGTCGCCGGAGGAGTTGGCCGCGTTCTTTGCCTCGCATGGCGCGAGAGCCGTATTCCTAAAGAACGGCACCGACGGTGTCTACGCGCATGTATCCCCGCGTTCCGTATTCAGCGAAGTAAAATATATAACAAGGTTTCACATCCCGATCCTGCGCGGGTTCGAGCCGGTCAGCGGTACGGGTACAGGCGACGCATTTGTGGGCGCGCTTGTCTACGCGCTTGCCAAAGATTGGCCCGCGCGGAAGGCCGCGATGTTCGCCGATGTGGTCGGAGGCATGTGCGTCCAGCATAACGGCGGCACTATAGAAGAAGAGTCGCTCGTCGACGCGCTATACCACATGGAATGCCTTGAGGCGCAGATGCGCGCGGATTCTATAGCCGCCCAGGAGGCGGAACTCCTCTCGCGGATAGACATAAGCGATAGCGACGATGAGATGGGAAGCCGCGCGGCCGCAGCTATTTTAGCCGACATAAGAAGATCAATAGCCGAAAACGGCTTTGCGCGCATATTGTTCGCGTCGGCCCCTTCCCAGCACTCTACGTGGAAGCATCTTATAAGGCTGTGGGAAGAGCTTCCCAAAGCCGAGCAGGAATATCTTGCCGATAGGGTCATAGCTTTCCATATGGATGAGTACATAGGTCTTCCGGAAGGCGCCGGCCAATTATTCGGCAAGGTCCTCAAAGAGAGGCTCTTCGACGTCCTGGGCATAAAGCGCGTCCATTATTTTAACAGCAGGATAGCTTACGATACGGCATGCGCACTCAGAGAGGCTATCGATAAAGAAGACGACGAGAGAGCTGAAGAGCTGGCGGCGAAACTGGAATCGGAAACCGCCGTTCACGCGGCAAATCTGGAGAGAATATTCAACAACTACGGCGGCAGGTTCGATGTGGTTATAGGCGGCATAGGCAAGCTTCCGCACCTGGCGTTCAATGATCCGCCTGCGGCGAAGTTCCATGATCCGCAGATCGTAAAAGTAGTTCGCCTTACCGAGACCTCCCGCCAGCAGCAGGTCGATGATAAAGAATTCAAAAAAAGATCGGACGTTCCTACGCACGCTCTTACATTCTCGCTGCGGCCGATACTCGACGCGAACTCTATATATATAATGGTGCCGCAGGGCTTCAAGGCTCGGGCCGTCCGCGATTCGCTGGATGGCGAAGTATCAGAAGCCGCGCCGGCTTCAGGCCTGCGGCTTCCGCATGTCCTGCCGCACGCGAGGGTATATCTTACAAAAGAAGCGGCGGCGCTTTCCGAAACAGCGCATGAAGCTATGCGCGCGCAGGAGATACCTGACGACTCCTTCCGGCGTTATGTGGAGAGTAATGTAAATAATATTCCCGAACTGGCCGCGTCTGTGGAAAGTTATCCGGAGAGTGAAAGGCCCGTCATTTGGGATAGGATCCAGTTTGTATTAAGAGACCTGGCGGAGAGCGCTATTAGGGGAGCCGATAAGAGGCTCGTAGAGACCGCAACGGCCGTCTTGAATGATCAGGATATGAGGGGCTTCTATTACTCGGTCCATTATCCCGAAGTAGGCAGGCTGCGCGGGAACGCGAAACTTTACTTATCGATCTTGTAAATCCGCTAAAGCCCGACGGCGATACTCAGAGGTTTGAAGTTTCGTTATCCGGGGGCAACGTCGGCGTAAAGGCCCTGCGGAACGGCGAATCTTACTATGAAAGCACGTTCTCACCCGCCGGAGTCCTCTCTATTACCATAGCTAACGAATTCAGGCTGCGTATGGCCAGGCTGAAAGAAGAAGCCGGGTGGAAGGATTGGGCGAGATCGCCGGACGAAGAACCCTCCGTCCGGGAAGGACCCGCGGCCGAAGAATGGCCCGGTAAAGCAGAGACGATGGCCGAGTTAGCGAAAACGCTATCGTATATAAACCATGGCTGGCTGGATGCCGGAATGTCGAAAGAGATCGACAGGTTCATCGCCGCCAGGGATAGACTTACGAGGAACGTTTATGACGAGCTGGAATCTTTTGCGTTCCGGCAGGAGCCGACAGCGAAGCTGCCTTCCGAACCGCGTGTCGGCGATATTATCGTGGTACAAGATGTCCATGTGCGTCACAGCGTCTGGGGTGACGATTGCTTCTATATATGCAGCGGGATAAGGCCGGTGAGTGACGGTATCGAATGCGACTACACCGTGATCCGCAAAGGCGGCGCAGCGGATCGCGTTACAGTTCTCCATAAACCGGGAGAGAGGTTGCTAAACCATCTACAGGCAAGAAGGCCCCTCAGTATTAAATCCGGGGAGAAGATCGATAGATTTTTAAGGAGCGCCGGCAAGTTATCGAGCAGGATGGTATCTTTGGAGCGGTCACAGCTTGCCTCTGCGGAGGAAGACCTGATCCTTACAGAAGATGACCTGGCGGATCTTGATATAACGTTCGACGCCAGGCTGCATATAGTCGACCCTGCCGTTCAGAACGCGCTCTTTAATTATGCGAGCGGCGGTATCGATATAGGTGAGGCAAGGGCGCTGCTTATATTGAACTTCTGGTGGTTCGAAAGATCAAGGGATCTTGGAGACGGGATCCCCGTAGTGAACGAAATGCTAACGCGTGCAAAGGAGAGATACGAAGCGCTTAACGCGTCCGGCGAGGAGCCGGCTGCAGCCACAAGAGAAAATCTTCCGCTGAAGTATCTTCTCAGGCATCCCGTGCTGAATGCCCTGATCCGATTGGCTCTGAAGGCCTCGGAGCGCGGAGAGATAGAAGTTGAGTGCGTATATCCGGAGAGAGGCCATTTTGAGGAGGTATATTTCTTCGGGAGCGAAGCAGACGTCAGCTTCCGCGATATTTTTGACAGGCTGGCATTGGCAAAGGCTCGGAAAAGGGATAGCCATGCGCAGAAAGCGAGCCTTGAGGACGAGATGGATCTTGTTAGTGACATGCTGGCGATAGCCGAACGAAGAGCGCCTAACGGAAGATTGGATAAAAAATTAGTTGAGATGGTCAAGCTGCAGCTCGAGCTTCAGATAGATCATTTTGGCATAGAGAATTACAGGAGCATCTATACGCTGAAGAGATACCGTCCCAATACGGACGAAATAATCGCGCATGCCGAGGTGGAACAGTCCGTCCATAAGAGGTGCATAGATACGCTGGCTATTGCCGAGATGCGCGGCGGGGAAGCCGGCTCCACGACTACATCAAGAAGGTATCGGGAGGAGTGGAGAAAGGATCCCGACGGGGTGAAGATAGGCGTAAATCTGGATATAGGCGATATCAGTCAAAAACATCCTTCCGTAAGCGGAGCGTTCACCTATAACGAATTTGTCCAGGCGGCCCATGATATTGCGGAGGCGGAACATCCGCTTGCCGGGATCGCTCCGGCGCTTGACGCGAAAAAGAGCAAGGCTTCCGGCGATATTATAGTGGGAGGCGAGGCCCCCGTAGCAAGTACGCGTGATATGGAGCTCATCGGCGTGGACGAGGCTATCCTGCGGCTCGAAGACCGCATCCCGGCCCGCTCCAAGGCGCTGAAAGTCACGGCGGAACTTAAGGCAGAGGTCATCTCCGTAGCGCGCTACATGAAAGCGCTGCTGCCGGAGGAGAACAAACTTACCCTGGCGGAGATCATCGACTGTATCGTGCCGGAGTATACCAACTGGCTCCACGAGTATCGCCGGGGATACGGGCAAACGCATAATACCAAAGAATTGTTACCGCCCGTATTTACATTCTTACCGAAAGTCTATCCTGAATATGCCGGCGAAAGTCCCAGATATATCAGCGTGTATCTCAGGCCGCAGTTCCTTGTCCTGGAAGTCATACATTCTAAAGTGAAAGACGATAAAGATATCTCCGCGAAAGGCGGGGACAGGCTCGTCTATCTGGATACTTCCGCTTTCGTAGTACAGATGAAGGGCGACAAAGGAAAGAAGATAAAACCCGCCCTGCTCCAAGTCGCCGACCTTTCTTCTACGATGAAGCCCAAGAGTTTATGGTGGGCGTCCGGTTTTGACGGCAGTAAGACCTTCTCGATGGCAAATACCGATATACTGGGGATCACCAGCAAGATGACGAACGCCCAGAAGGCCGAGATAATAAAGAAAGAGCTCCTGCCGTGTGTCGCGTCGTTCATATCGTCCGGCATACTTTGCGGTCTGTGCCGCTTCGGTCCTGACATGAATACCGGAGAATTGCAGGATGTAATAATAGACGAAGCTTATCGTGTGCAGAAGGAGCTTGGGGTCGAATATCCGATGCTTGCCAGCACTAGCGGCGAGTCTAAGAAAGGTTCTTTCAGCCACGCCGAGTTGCGCGCTACAAGCCTGGGCGCTATCGAAACTATACTCCCGGACCTGGAGAACGAGGAACTGACCAAACAATACGGCATTAATCCGAAAAAAGTCACTGTCAGCATGATGGGCTTCGGTGAAGTGACGACCGGCGGGATATACTGGCTCAAAGAGGAGCATCCCGATCTGGCCGGGAATATACGTTTCTGCGGGTTCAGCAATGTGCCGCAGGATGACAAGACTGCCGGAGGGGGCGTAAATAATCCCGACGGATTTGATCTGGATGAGCTTGTCGCGCTTGCGGACAAGCGCAACAAGCAATTGCACGAGAGCGGCGGCATAGATACATTCCGCCTGTTGGATGAGATCAAGGGGCCGTGCCGTAAACTGCCCGGAGTGGAAGGCGCGCGCGAAGTCCTCTTCCAGGGAGCCGATATCGTCATACCTGCCGCGGTAGCCGACGTCTTTACTACCATCGAAGATGTGAGGCGTCTGAAAGAAGCAGGGACGAAGATGCTTTATGAGATGGCCAATAATGCCATAAAACCGAACGTCCCCGTAACAGCCGATAATATACGTAAAAACCGTCCCGATAACATGACTGAAGAGCGCCTGGAGGCAAACCTCAAAAAGTATGAAGGCGGAACGATATATCTCGAGGACGTATTCGATATTTTCGGCATATATTTAAAACACGGCCCCATAACCAACGGCGGCGGTATAAGGGCTTCGAGCGAACAGGCCGAGCACTGGGAGAGAGAAGGCAGGGATACCTTGATCCGCCTGATGGCCGAGCGCGGCATACACGTCCAGGACGATATCGCAGACATGGCGATATTGCATACCATGTGGCTCACCAGGAAACATCTGGAGACCGGAAAGTCCCCGTTCAGATTGTTCCTGGAAGGCGTGGATGAGATCGAGAAGACATTCTATGGGCTGTTGAACTATCCCGATGACGAGATGAAGCGCCTGACCGCAACTTATCATCGCGCCAACGCGCGCATGGTAGACGCGCGCCATTTTGCGGCCGCGGACATTGCGCATAACCGATTCTTCCTTAAAGGATTGAAATACGAAGACCTGATCGGGCAGGTAGATGATAAGACCAGGACGATATACGGAAGGGAGATAACCGCCCGGATGGCGCTCTTTGCTCTCGGCAGGATACCCCTTACGCCGGATCAGCACGAGGTTGTCGTTAAAAAAGCTATCGAAGTGCTTGGAGATACCGGCCGCGATCCGCAAGTGCGTAAGAGCGCAGCCGAGTGCCTGGGGTTCATCCTGGCCGGAGAAGCTTTATCGGCCCTCGATAAGGCCAAGTCAGATTCGAATAAGAACATTGTCGTCTGGGCAAAGTGGGCGAGCGATCGTATCAACGCGGCCTCTTCTCCGGCGTCGCCATCCGGTTACTTATTCGATCAGGTGAATTTTGTCTTATATAACGCCAGGTTGACGCGATATATGGAGTATATGGCGGGCGCAGACGAGCTGTTAGGCTCAGCAGAGCTTGAGGCTTTGTTTGCGGGGCAGGAAGAGGCGCCTGAGCCTGCGCGTATCGATTTTCCGGACGATTCCCAATTTACGCCATATGACGGCGTATCCGGTTTAGAGCCAGGGGAATTTTTAAGGGCCCCCGGCGATCCGCATGTCTGGCTCGTCCTGAGTCGCGGACCCGGATCCATTGGCTATATCCGTATCGATCAATGGGGCGGGATCGAAACCGCTGTTAAAAATATTCCTTTAAGCGGATTGACAGACGGATTTTTGCAGGCGCCGCGGCTGGAGCAGGATGCGCGTTTTGCGGAATTGTCGGCCTCTTATACGTCGGAATTCGGACAGGAACAACTGGACGGCCTGGCAAGAATAGGTATCCGGTATATATATAACCTTCCCGCTGAAGGCGGTTTCCCCGGGAACCATACGTTGGCGGTATTGAATGAACTTAAGTTGAATCAGGAAGGCGAGAAAGTTATCGATTTTATTAAAGATAACATGAAGTCGGGCGTTAACGCTTTATATATCGATCCCGCGCTCTCTGCAAGTTTTGTTCCGATGCGGGGTTTTGACCGGTTGCGGGACAGGATAGCGGTGAGTTTAAACGGAAATACGCTCGACCTTGTTTACGCGCCCTGTATGGAGGACGTAGTCTCTGAGACGCTTGCAAATGATGACGAAGAGACGCTTTATTTTGCTATCAGCGAGGCTATCGATAGGCTTAGCGCGCAACTTCGCATTGAGCCGCTGCAAAATATTTATACCGCGATAGCCAGAGCGACCCGCGGCAGGGCCGATTGGGAACTAACGGCAATCTC
>JAQURV010000024.1 GCA_029004355.1 Candidatus Omnitrophota bacterium | reverse complement strand
TAGAGAGGGAGATGCATGAACTCTTCGGGGTGCATTTTGACGGCAATTCTGACTTGAGGCCGCTCCTTCTCCCGGATAGCTGGCCGAAAGGCGTATACCCCTTAAGGAAGAACTTTGTAGTCCCGAAGAGAGATTCGAGGAAAGCTTAGATGAGTCATAAGGCACACATACCTATCGGGCCGTACCATCCTTTACAGGAAGAGCCGGAGTTCTATAAGCTCGTCGTGGAAGGCGAGAAGGTCGTCGATGTCGACGTCCGCATCGGATGGAACCATCGCGGCATCGAGAAGCTGTCCGAAGCAAAGAGCTTCGACCAGTCCATATTTCTGGTCGAACGTATCTGCGGCATCTGCTCATCATCCCATCCGATAACGTGCGTCCAGGCGCTCGAAGATATCGCCGGTATAAAAGTGCCGGAGAGGGCGCTATATATACGTTCGATAATACAGGAGCTGGAGAGGCTGCACTCGCACCTGCTCTGGGCGGGATTGGCCGGCCATTTCCTCGGTTACAATACCGTATTTATGTGGGGCTGGAAGTACAGAGAGCCTGTCTGCGACATAATGGAGACGGTCAGCGGCAACAGGCAGAATTACGCCATGATGAAGGCCGGCGGCGTCAGGCGCGATATAGCCAAAGAGCACATACCTTATATAATGACACGTCTCGATGAGCTTATAAAGCATCTCGACATGCTTCGCGGCGCCATCCTCGACGATCCCGTGCTGCATGCGCGCCTGGAAGGTGTAGGCATACTGACCAAGAGTAAGGCCATAGAATACGCCGCGCTCGGGCCCACGGCAAGAGCATCCGGCGTCGATATAGACGTAAGGCGCGATCACCCTTACGCGGCATACGACAGGGTGAAATGGAGCGTCGTTACGGAGCCCGCGGGAGACGTCTTCGCGAAGGTAGTCGTCAGGATCATGGAGATGTATGAGTCGATAAGCATAATAAGGCAATGTCTGGATAAGCTTCCCGCCGGCCCGATAGATTCGAACCCGAAAGATATTCCGCCGGGAGAGGGCATAGGCCAGGCCGAAGCGCCGAGAGGCGAGTGTTTCCATTATATAAAATCCGACGGCACAAATTCGCCCGTCAGGCATAAAGTGAGGGCGCCGACCTATATGAACTTCCCGACGTTCAGGGAGACCGTTATCGGCCAGACCGTTTCGGACGCGACGATAATCCTGGCGGCGATAGATCCTTGCTACTGCTGTACCGAGAGGATGCTCATCGTCGATCCGAAAGACAGGCAATTATTCGACGTCCAGGAGCTCATAAGACTGTCGCAGGCCAAGACGATGGAACTCAAGAAGAAGATGGGATTTTAAATCAGATGCCGAAAAGCCTTTTAATAAATTTGATCGTCGCGCCTATCGTCGCGGGGGTAGTGTGCCTCCTTCTCCCAAACCGTCTTAAATTCTTCGTAAAGGTAATAGCTTTTTTTGTATCGCTTGCCTCTCTTACCGGGGCCATCTTTGTATTCGTAAAGCGGCCGCTCGTCCTGGAGTTGGGAGGGCAGTCGATCGCCTTAGCCGATACGCTCTCCGCTTTTATCGCTCTGGCCGTCTCGGTATTTGCCCTTTTGATCACGATATATTCCTTTACGTTCATCAGGGAATCCTTCAACAGGTATTTCGGATATCTCCTCATGACGCTGGGCGCATCGTTCGGCGTAGCGTATGCGGATAATATGATAGTATTTATCACGTTCTGGGGATTTCTTGCCGTACTGCTCTATCTCTTGGTGAACATCCAGGGGACCGACAGGGCGGCGGCGTCGGCAAAGAAGGCGCTGATAATAATAGGCGGGACCGATGCCTTGATGATATTCGGCATCGGGCTTATCTGGGCGTTGACCGGGACATTCGCGTTCAGCAAGGCCCATCTTGCCCTGACGGGCGCCATGAGCTACTGCGCGTATTTTTCGCTCGCCATCGCGAGTTTCGCGAAGGCCGGGGCGATGCCGTTCCATTCATGGCTGCCCGACGTCGCAGAGGATGGCCCGACCCCTGTCACGGCGTATCTCCCGGCGTCCCTGGATAAACTATTGGGCATCTATCTTTTGGCGAGGGCGTCGTTGTCCCTGTTCACCATGAACGGCATATCGAATTTTGTCCTTGCCGCCACCGGGTCCGTAACGATAGTGCTTGCGGTCATCATAGCGCTCGTCCAGCACGACCTGAAGAGGCTGTTGGGATAACATGCCGTATCGCAGGTCGGGTATATGGTCCTGGGGATCGGGACCGGCAACCCTATAGGTATGGCCGGCGGGCTATTCCATATGCTCAACCACGCGATATATAAGTCGTGCCTGTTCTTAAGCGGAGGTTCGGTGGAGGACAGGACAAAGACCACCGACCTTTCGAAGCTCGGCGGCCTGGGGAAATATATGCCAGTTACGTTCGCCTGTTTTTTCATTGCATCGCTCTCTATATCCGGGATCCCGCCTTTTAACGGATTTGTCTCAAAGTGGATGGTATACCAGGGTATAATAGAATCGGCCGGCGCCAAGAACCCGTTATGGGTCGTTTGGCTCGTAAGCGCTATGTTCGGCAGCGCGCTGACAGTAGCGAGCTTTATGAAGCTATTGCATGCCGTCTTTATGGGAAGGCCTTCAAAAGATTTTAGCGGTATAAAAGAGTCTGGGTTCAATATCCTTTTTCCCATCATAGTGCTTGCCGCGCTATGCTGCCTCTTCGGTATCTTTGCCTTTTCGGTGCCCATAGCCATATTTATAGTCCCGTCGATCGGTAAGACCATATCTTACTGGGGCGCCTGGAATCCGATCCTTGCCACGGCGCTTATAATAGTCGCGGTAGCCCTGGGCGCGCTCTCTTATCTTTTCCTGAAACCCGGTCTCTTCCGGACGGTCTCCACGTTTATCGGCGGGGAGGACGTTGAGAGCCTCGAAAGAGTCTCGGGGGCGGAGTTCTACGATACGGTCAAGGATATGAAAGGCCTGAAGGGCCTGTATAAGAGGGAAGAGGCAAAGTCCGCCGATATCTATACTATAGGGAGACGTTTTGTATACTTTTTTACCGGCAAACTTCAATATCTGCATAACGGCGTACTGCCTACATATCTGGTATGGTGCCTCATAGGGATGGCGGCGATGTTTGTAGTGTTGCTGGTGAGATAGTGGTTAGTGGATAGTGGATAGAAAATGATAGAGATAAATCTTCTGTTGATATTCATGATCGCTGGCGCGTTGATCGCGGTCCGGGTGAAGGACCTTCTTTCGAGCGTCATCGCCGTCGGAGCGGTCGGCATAGCGTTGTCGCTGGGATTCCTGATATTGAAAGCGCCCGACCTGGCGATGATGCAGCTTGTAGTGGAGATCCTGAGCTTGATCATCCTGATACGCGCTACGATCCGCAAAGATATCCCGTTCTCCATGTCGGGAGGATGGACGTTTAACACATCCGCCACTATCGTATTTCTCGCGCTCTTTCTGGCAGTTGCCTTTTTTGCGTTAAAGGGCATGCCTGTATTTGGTAACGCGCTCATGCGGGTCTCGGGCGCATATATAACGCAATCCCCGGCGCTCGGCGCCAAAAATATCGTGGCCGCGATAATGCTCAATTTCCGCGCCCTCGATACCCTGGGAGAGGCGACGGTCCTGTTCACCGCCATAGTAGGCGTCCTGGCTGTTGCGCGCAAGATAGGGCATAAGAAAGAATCGTAAACTATGAGTCCGATACAGGAAAAAGGGATGAGCCTGATAGTTAAGACCGTTACGAAGCTGACGGTCGGCTTTATCCTCTTGTATGGCGTCTACGTGGCCCTTACCGGCCACCTGTCACCCGGCGGCGGATTTGCGGGCGGAGTTATAGTCGCGCTTGCTTTTATCCATGTGATGCTTGCCTTCGGTAAAGAAGTGGCATTGAGAAGACTGAGGAGCCAGACGCTTCGGGTTTCGATAGGCGTAAGCGCGCTCATATTCTTATATATAGTGATGGCGGGCTTTTCCGGCCGCAGTATATTCAATTGTGAGATAACGATACCTATATGTGAAATGGCCATAGTGGGCTTTGGCCTTTTTGCGATATTTACGGCGCTTGTCCTGCTCAGCAAAACGGACAAGGACGCGGAGTGAGATCATGAGCGAATACTTATTGTGCCTTATCCTGTTTTCGATAGGCCTTTACTGTGTGGTCAGGAAGAGGAACCTTATAAAGATAATCATCGGCATAGGTATCATGGAATATGCCGCAAACCTTTTCTTTGTGCTGGCAGGATATCGAAAGACGGGGCGCTCCCCGATATTCTCCGCCGATCAGCAGGTATTGAACATGGTCGACCCTCTCCCGCAGGCAGTGGTCCTGACGGCCATAGTCATCGGGCTGGCGCTCACGCTTCTTCTGGTGGCGGTCTCGATAAAGATCTATGAAAAATACGGCACGTTCGATATTACGAAGATAAATAAACTTAAAGGATAATGATGCAGCTCGTTCCATATCTTATTATAGTCCCGCTCGTAGCGGCTTTCCTCATTCCTATCGCAGGAAAGAGGATGAAGGATATACCTCCGGTCCTGGCTGCCTGCGCGTCATTTACGCTTGCCATATTATCGTGCCTGATAGCGGCTGCTGTCATAACGTGCAAAGTAGCCGTATATAAGGTGGGAAACTGGCCGCCTCCCGCGGGGATCAGCATGGTGGCGGACTCTTTATCATGCCTTGTCCTGGTCACGGTAAATACCGTAGCGTTCCTCGTTGCGGTCTATTCGATCGACTACATGAAGAAATATACCGATACCTGGAAATTTTACGCGCTCTTCTCACTGATGCTTGCCGGGATAAACGGTGTCCTGGTCGCGGGGGACATCTTCAACCTGTATGTATTCCTCGAGATAGCGGCTATCGCCGGGTATTTTCTTGTCGCTTTCGGCGTAGAGGCGGAATCGCTCGAGGCGGCCTTCAAGTACGCCGTGATGGGCGCCGTTGCCTCGGTCTTTATATTCCTGGGGATAGGCTTTCTCTATAGTTATACCTCGACCCTTAACATGGCCGACATGGCGGCGTTCATGACTATGAATAACAGCCCGGAGCTGGTAGTTTTTGTAAGCGTCCTGTTCCTTATGGGGTTCGGATTGAAGGCAGCGCTCGTCCCGTTCCACTCGTGGCTTCCTTACGCCCATTCCCAGGCGCCCGCGCCGGTTTCAGCGATGCTCTCCGGCGTTTCGATAAAGGTCCTTGGGATATATGCCCTCGCGAGGATATTCTTTAACGTCTTCGGTTTCAGCCATGCTATTTCATCGATACTTATAACGCTGGCGGTCCTGTCTATGCTCGTAGGGGGCCTTCTGGCATTTGGACAAACCGATATAAAACGGCTATTCGCGTATTCGAGCATAAGCCAGATAGGCTATATAGCTCTCGGACTCGGCGTAGGCACGCCTCTTGCGATATTCGGCGCCCTGTTCCATCTGGTGAACCACAGCATCTTCAAATCCCTTCTCTTCCTGAATTCAGGTTCGATCGAAGAGATATCCGGCACAAGAGACCTTGGCAGGATATCCGGCATAATTTCGAAAGAGCCGGTTACGGGTTACACGAATCTGATAGCGGCATTTTCTATATGCGGAATGCCGCCTTTGGGCGGATTCTGGTCTAAGCTCATAATCATACTGGCATGTATACAGGCCAACCGTCCCGTCTTAGCGTTCATTGCCGCGATAGTCAGCATCCTCACATTAGCATACTATTTCAGGGCGCTGACACCCGCGCTCTTCGGGAAGGAAAAGGGCGAAGGCGGCTCCGGGCAAAAGGCCGGATGGGCGATGGCCATCCCCATGGTGGTCCTGGCGGTCCTGGCGATCGCGGGCGCGTTGCTTATAGTCCCTTCTAGCGCTAACGGAGCCCATATCCTGTTGAAGGACGCGGCTTCCGTTTTGACCAATGGCAAAAATTATGCAATGATGATCATGGGAGCGATGTAGATGATCTATAAGGGTTTATTATTCTTACTCTGGTTTTGCGTGTGGCTCCTTCTCCAATGGCCCCCGTCGGTACAATATATGGTTACAGGAGCTTTTGTATCATTGCTCGTATCGTTCTTTACGGCAGATATTTTCAGCTCGCTTTATACTAAAGAGGAAGCCCCCCCGGCTAAGGGCGGAGGGATCTTAAGTTTTTTTAGCAGGATATTCTGGTTCTTATGTTATGTCGCGGTATTTTTGTGGGAATGCCTTATGGCGAATATCGATGTCGCATGGCGCGTGCTGCATCCGGGCCTGCCGATAAGACCGGGAACATTGCGGCTGCGCACGAAACTAAAGTCGGATATAGGGCTGACCTTTCTGGCGAACTCCATCACGCTGACGCCCGGTACGACGACGATCGATATAGACAAGGCTAACGGCTATATTTATGTGCATGTCCTGGCGTTGAAGGAAGGTTGTGAGAAGCCGGAAGCCAGGCAGTGCCTGGCGGACAGGTTCGAACGCATACTCGAAAGGATATTTGAATAACACGATGAAGAACTACCGATGGGCGGGCGGCCTGGTCGTACTGGTGATCCTGGCGGGGGCGATACTCTTCTGCCCGGTGCCGTTGATGCTCGGGTGGCAGTCCAATTTTCTTGCGAGGGCATTTTTGTGCCTTTTGGTCTCGGCCGCGCTATGTTTCTTCAGGATCTTTAAAGGGCCGACCGCGCCGGACAGGGCAGTCGCCGTCGACATGCTCGGTATCCTTATAGTCGGATTCTGCGCGCTGCTCTCTATCCCGACGGGAAGAGACTGGTATATCGATATCGGCATCGCGTGGGCGCTCCAGAGCTTTATCGGCATAATGGCGCTCTCAAAATATCTCGAAGGGAAAGATTTCGATGAATGAAGCTATAGGAAGTTCGCTTATCGTGATAGGGGTCATCTTTGATTTTCTAGGCTGCCTTGGCCTCGTAAGGTTCCCGGATGTCTATACCCGCCTTCAGGCATCGGCGAAGTGCGTGACATTGGGGACGTGCGGTATCCTCTTCGGGCTTTTCCTTGTGAAAGGGTTTACGGCCACGGGCGTAAAGGCTCTCCTGTGCCTTGTATTTATTCTTCTGACGTCGCCGGTATCGGCGCATGCCCTCGCGAAGGGCGCTTACAGGTCAGGCGTTAAACCGTGGGAGGGGACGGTCGTCGATCAGTATGGAGAAGACGCGGCCGGGAAAGTATAGGAGAACGTCTCTTTATGGGAACTAACGAGATCAGGCTCAAGACTATCGAAATGGCGGACAAGGTTTACGAGATACTGAAGCTGGTAGAGGACGGGTTCCTGAAGAATAAGATGGAATTCCTGACCGTGGCTCTGCAGGAAGAAGAAGATGTCAACAGGATGGAGAGGGCGTTGACCGAGGATATAATGGCGCTTTCTAAGACAGGCGCGGACAAAAATGAGTTGTCGGTGCTGGCGCAGACGGCCGAGATGCTCGAGCGCATGGGAGACGAGGCGACCGGGCTCATCGAAAGGATAGAGGTCAAGGTGAGCGAAAAACTGCTCTTCAGCGAAGATGCGGTAAAAGAGTTTAACGAGATCTATGGGGCTATGAAGGAATCCGTTGATTGGATGAGAGAGTTTTTGAGGACGAAGGCCGCCGGCCTTAAGCCGAGGGTCGTGGATAATGGTTTTCGCGTCAAGGAGCTGGTCGAGAGCTACCGGAAAGAACACGCCGACAGGCTGGTCCGCGGGCTCTGCACGCCGATGGGCGCGAATATGTATTTCGATATGCTGGACTTTACCGGCAATCTGGCGCGCCACGCCTCAAATATAGTCAAATTAGGATAATGCGATGAGGTTACCTAAAATAAGAGAGTTGGTTGAAGCGATAACGGCGCTTGTAAAGGGCCCGTACACTTCCCGTTTTCCGTATGCGCCGCATGAGCCGGCCAAAAGATTTCGCGGCAAACCGGAATATTCCAACGAAGGGTGCATAGCGTGCGCCGCATGCGCTCTCGTATGTCCCGCAAGGGCTATAGAGTTCAGAGACGCCGTTACCAAGGAGAAGGCCACGCGGAAGATGGTCCTCCATCTCGACGAGTGCCATTATTGCGGCCAGTGCAGCGCGTTATGCACGACCAGGGACGACAATCCGCCCGGGATACGCCACACGACCAAGTTCGATCTCGCGGGCTTCGACAGGCGGGAGATGGTCTCGACCACCGACGAAAAAGAACTTGCGCTATGCGAGTCCTGCGGGGACGTAATAGCCGCCAAGGCGCATCTCGACTGGGTCGCCCGGAAGCTTGGGCCGCTTGCCTTCTCGAACCCGACGCTTTTCCTGTCATCCCTTGAAGAGATGGGTATTGCCGAGGGCCTGGCCAGGACCGCGCGCGATTATGCCCTGCGCAGCGACCGCATAAAAATACTCTGTGCGAAGTGCAAACGAAAGGCGACGCTTGAGCGATATTAAGGGCTGTTCCGCGCAGGACGCAAAGTCAGTTATCAAGGAGAGGCTTAAAGGGAAGGTCGCGGTAGTCGGGATAGGGAGTATCATCCGCGGTGACGATGGCCTGGGCCCTAAGTTTATAGAGATAATGAGATCCAAATCGAGCAGGGCGGAATTATTCGACTGCGGCACAGCGCCCGAAAATTACATAATCCCGATACTCTCCACGTCATGCGATACGGTCGCGCTGGTAGACGCGGCGGATATGGGACTCGAGCCGGGCGGCATACGGATATTCGACCTGGACGAGATCGCGAACGTGAGTTTTTCGACGCACAATCCGTCCCCCAGGCTCTTTACCGACTTTCTGAAGACCGGTAAGGACGACCTGAATATATTTGTGGCCTCTATCCAGCCGAAGGAGACGACGCTCGGCGCTCCTATAAGCGAAGAAGTCCTTCGGGGTATAAACATACTGGCGGATGCCTTTTCGGAAGCTCTTAATGGCTGACACCATTATCGATAATATCACTGCTCACCGGTCTCCCGCTGAGTTATTCAGCACGCTCGCTTCTTATCCTTACGTATTCTTCCTGGATAGCTCGCTTCGCAATAGAAACCTCGGTCGTTTCTCTTTTCTGGGATGCGACCCGTTCCTTGTATTTAAGAGTAAAGGCGACTCTATTCTTCTGGATTGGGCGGACGGCAGGAAAGAATCGTTTAAAGCGGATCCCTTTGCGGCATTGCGGGATATATTTAAAAGATATTCCCGCGAAGAGACGGATAAGAGGCTGCCTTTTACCTCCGGCGGAGTCGGTTATTTTTCATACGATATGAAAGATTTCACCGAAAGATTACCGGATATAGCCGCGCGTGATCTCGATCTGCCGGATTGTGTCATGGGATTTTACGACACCGTTATAATATGCGACCATTTAAGGAACAAGACGTATATTGCAAGCTCCGGTCTTCCTTGCGGCGGCTCCCGCGGTAAGTCGAGGCGCAGCGACCGCCTGAAAAGAATGAAGGAGAGGATAGAAAAAAGCGGCGATGACGCTTCGTCTTCCGCAAGTCAGCGTGGAAAAAGAGCCGCTGCCCCGCGGTCCAATATCTCAAGATCCGCCTATATCGGTGCGGTAGAGAAGGCCAAGCGGTATATAAAGAAAGGCGACATATATCAGGTCAACCTTTCCCAGAGATTTGAAGCAGGCCTTTCTATGGATCCCGCGCAGCTCTATCTGAAACTGAGATCCGTCAGCCCTGCGCCGTTTGCTTCATATCTTGGGTTCGGCGATCTCGCGATCTTAAGCTCGTCTCCGGAGAGGTTCTTATTGAAAAAAGGCAGACATATCGAGACGAGACCCATAAAGGGGACAAGGCCCCGCGGCAGGACGCCTGAAAGCGATCGTGCTTTGGAGCGCGAGTTGAAAAAAAGCGCCAAGGATAACGCCGAACATATAATGATAGTCGATCTCGAGCGAAACGATCTTGGCAGGGTCTGCGACTACGGGAGCGTTAAATTGTCCGGGCCGCCGGCCATAGAAAAATACGCGAACGTTTTTCACATGGTATCGACCGTTTCCGGGATCCTGAAGAAAGGGACGGGTCCGATAGATTGCCTCCTGGCGGCTTTTCCGGGCGGCTCGATAACGGGCGCGCCGAAGGTGAGATCGATGGAGATAATAGAAGAACTGGAGCCCGTTAAGCGTTCTATCTATACAGGCGCTGTCGGCTACATCTCGTTTTCCGGCGATATGGATACATCTATCGTCATAAGGACGCTCCTGGCGAAGGGGAAGAAAGCTTATTTTTCCGTCGGTGGAGGCATAGTCGCGGATTCGGATCCGGAAGCGGAATATCAGGAGACGCTCGATAAGGCGGCAGGTATCATCCATGCGCTCGATAATAAATAACCAAACGTCCGGTCGGATATCGGTCTTCGACAGAGGATTTCTCTACGGAGACGGCCTCTTCGAGACGATGCGTTCGTATGATGGCAATATATTTAAATTCGATGAGCATCTTTCAAGATTGTTCTATTCGGCTAAGATACTAAGGATAAAGATCCCGGATTCCAAAGAAAAGCTCAGGAAGGCTGTCTGCGGCACTCTCAAGAAGAAGCATCTCAAAAACGCGTATATCCGCATAACCGTGACAAGGGGCGAAGGCGCATTCAGCCTTAAGCGGGGTCGCCGCTCGAAGCCAAATGTTATTATAATTATAAAAGAGTACGAAGGCTATCCGGAGACATTCTATTCGCGCGGGATAACTGCGGCAATTTCTCATATCAGGCAGGATGAATTCTCTCCGTTGTCGGGGATAAAGAGCCTGAATTTTTTAAATCATATACTCGCAAGGCTCGACGCGCAAAGAAAAGGGTTTGATGACGCGATATTGAGGAATATCAAGGGTGATATTGCCGAAGGCGCCACGAGCAATATATTTCTGGTCAAACGGGGCAGGCTCATCACGCCTTCGCTCGATAGCGGCATACTGCCTGGTATCACAAGAAAGAACATTATCCGCATAGCGAAGAAGCTGGGGATATTTGTTGAAGAAAGAGCGGTGCTTTGCGCAGACCTGGCTCGCGCGGACGAGGTCTTCTTTACGAATTCCTTAGCCGAGCTATTGCCCGTTGTGAAGATAGGGCCCGAACCGGTAGGCGGCGGGAAGCCGGGGCGGATCACAAAACTCCTTCACGTCTCTTATCGGAAGATGGTTCTACTTCGTTGCTACGCTTAGACCGTAATGAAGCTTCGTAGGAACATATTCCTGCGAAGCCGTACCTCGGCCTAACTTGTTAACGGCGCAGCAGAATGGTATAATTATTCGATGGGGCGATACAAGATCATATATGAAGACGATTGGCTTATCGTCGCGGATAAACCGTCCGGCCTTCTCGTGATACCCACGCCCAGGAAAGAGCAGAATACGCTTTCGGAGTTATTGAACAGAAACCTCGATGGGCGGGGCGTAGAAGTCAATGCCTATCCGTGCCACAGGCTGGACCGTGAAACGTCGGGAGTGATCGTCTACGCCAAGGGTAAGAAGGTCCAAAAACTCCTTATGGACCAATTCAAGGACCGCGAGGTCGGGAAGAGTTATATAGCGGTAGTGCAGGGGGCGGTAGGCAACGATTCCGGCGCAATAGATAACAGCATATTTAACAGGAATAAGAACCGTTACGAAAAGGCCCTTACAAAATACAGGGTTATTCAACGCAAGCGCGACATGAGCGTCCTTGAGGTAGAGCCCGTTACGGGCAGGACGAACCAGATACGCATTCACCTCCAAAGGATGGGCCACCCGATAGTAGGTGAAAGCGTGTATGCGTTCAGGAAAGATTTCAAATTGAGATTCAAGAGGGTCGCCCTGCATGCGGCGGCGATCGAGTTTAAGCATCCGGTCACCGGGAAGGCCATGAAATTTACATCGCCCGTACCGGAGGATATGGAAAATCTTATAATGGAGGGGAATTAAATATGGCACAAGGTCCGACGCATTTAACGCCGGAAGGCTATGAGAAGCTGAGGAAAGAGCTTGAGTATATGAAGACCACAAAGCGCCGCGAGCTTTCGAAGGCCATAGGGGAGGCGCGCGCCCATGGTGACATAAGCGAGAACGCGGAATACGACGCCGCAAAAGAGGCCCAGGGCCTGAACGAGAAGAGGATCGCGGAGCTCGATGCGAAATTGGCCAGCGCGCAGATACTCGATAATGCCGAAATATCGAAAGATGAGGTGCTGATAGGCGCTACCGTGAAGTTGAAAGATATGGCAAACGGCGAAGAGCTCGAATACGCGATAGTCGCGGAAGAAGAGGCCGACTTCGCGCAAAATAAGATCTCAATACAGTCTCCGGTCGGGACCGGGTTATTGAACCACAAAAAAGGCGATGTCGTCGAGATACAGGTCCCGCGCGGCGTTCTTAGATATAAGATCCTGAGTATTTCAAGGTAGGACTATGGCGATGAAGAGGCTCGAAAAGGAATTTGCGGTCTCCCGGACAGCGATGAAGAAGATAATGGAGGCCTTTTGCTCCGAGATGGAGAAGGGGCTCGCCGGGAAGGGCGGCTCTCTGAAGATGATCCCGACTTATGTAGAGATGCCGACAGGCAAAGAACGGGGCCGTTATATAGCGCTCGACCTGGGAGGAACGAACTTCAGGGTGCTGGAACTCGCGCTGAAAGGGGACCATAAGGTCGGCCGGCCTAACATCATGAAGTTTGCGCTCGAAAAGAAACATATGAGCGGCAGCGCCGAGCTCTTCTTCGGTTTCATAGCGGACTGCGTAAAAGATTTTTTAAAACGGTATAAGCTGCCGGATGACCGGCCGCTCGATCTTGGATTCACTTTCTCCTTTCCCATCCGCCAGACGGGTATCGCGAGCGGCATACTGATGTGCTGGACCAAAGGTTTCGCCGCCAGGGGAGTGGTGGGCAGCGATGTCGTAAAATTGATGAATAAAGCCCTGGCAAGGAAGGGGATCAAAAACATAAATATCTCCGCTCTCGTAAACGATACGGTGGGCACGCTTGTGGCTAAGTGCTATGAGAAGCCGGACTGTGACGTAGGCGTTATAATAGGTACGGGCAGTAACGCGTGTTATCCCGAAAAGTTATCCGGGATAAAGAAATGGCACGGGCCGGGGAATAGAAGCGGGCAGATGGTAATAAATATAGAGTGGGGCAACTTCAATAAACTCGCGGTAACTTCTTATGACAGGCAGCTCGATAGAAACTCCAACAACCCCGGGGAACAGATACTCGAAAAGATGGTATCAGGCATGTATCTGGGCCAGATCGCCGGGCTGGTTTTGAAAGATATGGGCATAGAGCCGGACTCTTTTGAGACGATGCACATGTCGGAGATCGAAGACGACGCAACGAAGGACTTAAGAAAGACCAGAGCCCTTTTAGCCAAACTGGGGCTGCCGAAAACATCGATCAAAGAGAGACGTTTGATCAGGAAGGTGTGCGGGATCATATCCGCCCGCGCCGCGCGCATAAGCGCTTCATGCATAGCGGCTATACTTACCAGGATCGATCCGGATATTTCCGGGACCCACACCATAGCCATAGACGGTTCCGTCTTCGAAAAACATCCCACGTTCGCGAACGCGATGAAAGAAGCCCTGAAAGATATATTTGCCCGTAAGGCAGGCCGCATAAAGCTGGCGCTTGCCAAAGATGGTTCGGGCAAAGGCGCAGCGATAGTGGCGGCCGTGGCGGCCAAGAGATGAGAGATGGTTTGAAGAATATTTCCGGATGGCGTTACGGGATAGCGGGTATCATAACGCTATTTGCGTTTATGCTCGTTACCAGGTGGCAGACCCTTCCGATATTTCTTGATAGCTATTATCACGCCGCCTGCATGACCGGTTTCAGGGACGCAGGCGGGATAGTCCTGCACGACTTCTGGGAATACGCTCCGGCCGGCCGGCCGCATCTCTACCCGCCGCTTTTTCATATTATCCTGCTGGGCTTAAGCAAACTGGGATTGCCGGTCCTTTTCATCATAAGGGCCGTTTCGGTTGCGGCATATCCATTACTCCTCTTTATCATATCGTGGGTTGTGACAAAGCTTTATAATGACAGATGCGCCTTCTTTACCGTCCTGGCGGCATCCATGCCTTATACGTTCTTCCTCAACGCGACAGCCGCCATACCGTCGACACTGGCGCTCATACTGCTCGTGTTGCTGTTTTACGCCATAGAGACAAAGAGAGTCCTTTGCGGCGCCCTTCTTCTGGGGCTGGCGTTTTATACACACGCGGGCCTTTCGTGGATAACCGTTCTTATAGTCATCCTTTACGCTCTTTTTAAAATAAGGGATATCAAGCCCATCGCTCTTATGATATCAGGCGGACTTTTGTTGGGAAGTCCGTGGTCGATCTATATGCTCAGCAAAAGATCCTGCTTTTTACCTGCCAATAGCTATATTAATAACTATTTTGAGCCGAACGCTTTACTCTATCTCTTCGCCATTATCGGTTTCCTCTTCGTCTTAAAACAGAGGGGACGCAGCCTCTTCTATCTGGCCATGATCGCCGGGATGATGCTCATGCTCAAAGGCTATACTTTTCGTTTTTTGTGCGCGGAGGGACTTCTGCCTGTTATCTTTTTGGCCGGTATCGGCATAGACGGAAGTTACTCCATGGCAGCGGGTTTTTTAAAGAAGAAGAACGCTAGAGCGATCGTCTATTCCGTATTTCTCCCGTGGCTTATATTTTATCTCCTCACATTCTGGCCGGGATCTTCTTTTAAAGGGTTTGTGCATTACGATCCGGATAAGGCGACCGCGCTGGAATCGTCTATATATTTCAGGAATGGTATGGAAGAGCTTTTTAGTATCATCAAGGCAAATACCAGCCCGGACGAGATCATCTTCTGTAATTATAGCTATGTCGGAGGCATCTTTTATACGTTTACCGGCAGGGTGAGTTCCGGCGCCATGCTTAACGAGGTAATGCCCGCATATCCTCAGGATCCCTTCATGCCTGCCGCGCTGATAGTCTGGATAAAGAACCCTGAAGGTGTTTTTGAGCCGGGATTAAGGGCTAACATCGATAGGTTAGGGCTTGTTAAGGCGGCAGAGACAGAACTGGCTTATGTATACCGGAATCCGGTTATTATGGCCCACAAGAAAGCGGCCAGGCCGGTCCTCCCCGCAGGCATAGCGCTCCTTCTGGCCTTCGCGTGGATAAGCGCAATTTTTATTTGCATAACGAAACCGCATAGAATATAATCATTATATATGGATAAAGGAAAGAGCGACTTAAAGGACCTGGTCCTCCAGGAACTGAAAGAAAACCCCTACCGCAAATTCAACATCGCGTTTTCCCTGATGACCATTATACCTTTCCTGGTATTTTTTTATATCCTGATAAGTACATCGTCGCTGGACGCCCTGGCAGGCCAGACGGGCGGCATCCTCTTCATATGCCTTGTCATAGCCGTATGCGGTTTTAGCGTAGGTTATGTTGTGATAAACAATATATTGCGTCGGCTCTTCTTCTATGCGACTAAATTAAAACACAGCGACCAGCTGAAATCCACCATGGTCGCATCCGTCTCCCACGAGCTTAAAAATCCCATTACTATCATAAGGACGAATCTCGATACCCTGTCGGACGGCCTGCTCGGCACGATCAACGAGGCCCAGAAAGAGGTCGTGGGACTCTGCCTGAAGGTGACCGACAGGATGACGCGCCTCATAACCGACCTTCTCGATATCCACAAGATAGAAGCCGGCATGATCGATATGCAGAGAGAGCAATGCAACCTTGCGAAATTACTCGAATCCCAGGTAGACGAATTCGGGCCGATCATCACTAAAAAAGGCATAAAGCTGATAACGGAACTCCTGGATACGGATCTGATAGTCTGGGCAGACGGGGGCAAGATAACGCAGGTCATAAACAACCTTCTGAGTAATGCCATAAAATATACGCCCGACGGGCAATCCGTTACAATAACGGCGTACCCGATAGAGCGCTTTGTACGTCTCGAAGTTACCGACAGAGGTCCGGGCATACCCACGGACAAGCTGGAAAAGGTATTCGACAAATTCGAAAGGCTGGATCATTCCAGGGAAGGCACCGGCCTCGGGCTGTCCATAGCTAAAGATATCGTGGAGCTTCACAAGGGAAGGATCTGGGTCGAGAGCTTTCCCGGCAAGGGCAGCACGTTTGTAGTCGTTCTGCCGCGCGATCTCAGGTCTGCGGTCAGGTAATGCCCGCGAAGACATCCCCCATATGAATATAATCGTAATAGGCACCTTAGCAAGTTTGATCGCGGGCTCGGCCACAATACTGGGCGCGCTTCCCGTATTTTTCATCCATAAAGTTTCCGAAAAGTTTTTAGACGCCCTCATGGGATTTGCCGCCGGAGTCATGTTGTCGGTGACGTTCTTTGGCCTGATCTTCCCGGCGATAAAGATCGGGGGGATATGGAAGGCGTCCCTCGGGATTTTACTTGGCGCGCTCTTCCTCATAATAATGGAAAAAGCGGTTCCTCATATACACAGAGTGACGGGTATGAAAGGGCCGCATGTCCATCTCAGCAAGCTCTGGCTGTTCATATTGGCAATAACTATCCACAACTTCCCCGAGGGGCTGACCGTAGGCGTCGGATTCGCCGGAGGCAATATCAATTCCGGCATAGTCCTCGCCATCGGCATAGGCATCCAGAATATAGTCGAAGGATTGGCCGTAGCGGTATCTTTCTTCAGGTCTACGAATAAACTGATAAAGGCTTTTTTGGTGGCGTCCTTCACCTGTGTCGTCGAGCCGATAGGAGGCTTTCTGGGTATTTCGGTCCTTTCTATCGCAAAGCCCCTTATCCCATACGGCATGGCGTTCGCCGCCGGCGCGATGCTCTTTGTCACTGTCGAAGAACTTATCCCGGAGACGCATTCCAGGGGCAACGTGCGGGAATCCACGGTAGGTATAATCCTCGGAGTCGTGGTCATGATGCTTCTCGAAAACATCTTTATGTAAGATGCCATGAATGCCATAGAAAGATTTTGCAAAGAACAATCCGATAAATTGATATGGGTGCTGATAGGCGCCTACGTGATCCTTTTCAGCTGCCTGTCAGCCTTAAAATATTATTCTTTCAATTATTACGACTGGGATCTTGCCAGCGACGTTGCCATCCTCTGGAACAGCGTGCACGGCCGGTTGCTTTACTACCCCTTTTTGCAGCAAAATATCTTTGGCGCCCACCTGTGTCCGGTCATATTCTTTATCATTCCCATATATGCCGTTTTCCAGCATCCTATGACAGTTCTTTTTTTACAGAGCCTCTTTTTGGGATTGGCCGCTTATCCCCTGTATCTTTTCGCCCGATCACAGCTTAACAAGGTCCTCGCCCTGGGGATCGGCCTGGCGTATCTGCTCTATCCCTCGGTGGGATTTATCAACCTTTTCGAATCGCACTTTGAGGTCTATGAGATATTTTTTCTTTTCTTCGCCTTATTTTACTTCGAAAAGGAAAATTTTAAGAAATTCCTGCTGTTTCTTCTGCTCGCCCTCACATGCAAAGAAAATGTCAGTATGGTAGTTTTTATGTTCGGAATATATGCCCTGGTAAGGAGGAGGCCGTGGATATGGGTCATGGTGCCTTCTTTGCTCGGGTTATTCTGGTTCTTTATCTCGGTAAAGATGGTTATCCCTTATTTTGCCAGGGACGCCGCGCTCTATCAGGAGGGGTTTATCTTCAGCGCCTATTATCAGCATCTGGGCACGAGTATTCTGGAGATGCTTAAGACGATCATCCTGCACCCGGTAACGGTACTCAAATTCGCCCTGACCCCCGGTAAGGTTTTATATATCTTTTCATTGTTCATCCCAACCGCCTTTATAGGGTTGGCCAGTCCGGCGGTCTTGCTGATGACGTTGCCTATTTTTATGCAAAACCTGTTGTCCTCGGCTTTTACACACAGCCAGATCACATACCAGTATGTGGCCCTGCTGATCCCTTTCATATTCGCTTCGGCGGTCTTTGCCCTTAAGAAATTTTCCAGGCACGCGAAGGCGCTTCTCCTTCTTTTGATCCTTACTACTATAGCTGCAGGTATCAGGCTGGAAGCCCCGCAGCTCTTTTTCTCCAGATACTTGAGAGACTGCCGGATAACCGACCTGGCCAGGGCAAAATCTCAGCTGGTTAAGCGGATC
>JAQURV010000023.1 GCA_029004355.1 Candidatus Omnitrophota bacterium | reverse complement strand
CAGGCAGAAGGTCTCTCTTCGATAAAAAGCGCAGAAAGCCCCATCATACTCAAAGCTATTCTTGCGATTTTATCAATTAATATCCTGTCCCATGCGCTAGTCTTCGGGAAAAACCTAATAAAAAAATGGGGCGGCGAAAAAGACAGGCTTTTGCGCTTCTCAGCGATCAGCATTATGGGTTGGAACAGTTTCCTCCTGATGCTTTTTTTAACGAACCCGGACTTTCTGTCTCCCGTAACGGTCATGGGGAGTCTGGGTGCGTGTATATTGTCGATCCTGGTTTATCGTGGGATTTACAATACGCCGATGGGGACATTGAAGAACTTTTTTAGTTATTCTTCTCTCGCGGGTATCGCGATTTACTCTATTGCGGCAGGAAACATTAAAGGGCCGCTTGCTTTTAAGGGCATCCTCGCGATCCTGGCAATAAATATCCTCCTGCAGATACTGATCTATGCAAAAGACGTGGTTCAAAACCCGCCGCGCGGGAAAGACGATTTTTTGAGATTTTCAGCGTTCAGCGCGGCAGCTTTAAACATCTTATTTCTCATATTGCATAGCATAAATCCCGCCATATTATCCCCCATGATCATTATAGCCGGAATAAGCATTTGCGCGATCTTGCCATTCTTCAATTATATATCTAAGAATAACAAGCCAAAGGCAACCGGAGAAGATCCTGCTTTTGAGGTGGGAACTGTTCTTGCATTAATACTTTTAGTAACGATCCCGGTAGTGTCTCTAAAAACCTACATGTCTTTGAAAGGAGTGCCGGCACTTATTCATATAGCGGCGAAGCAGGAGCGGAGCCGACACCTCACGCTGGAGATGTATGAAGACCTTAGACGTAGCTGGGCCATTGAAATATTAAAAAATAAAGACAGAGTAAACAGTGCCCCTCATATTGTCGAATCGCTATATCGGGTCGATGATGATACGGGCGCAGTTCTTTCTTCCATGCTTGATGAGATCAATTGGAAGCCGCACAGTTTGAATGAAGAGATACTGTATTTAATAGGAAAGGAATCGGAGTCGTCCTATACAAACGGATTGCCCGGCATTATTGCAATAGGCAAAGAGGCGGTAATCCCTCTCCTGCAGATACTAGGGAAAGAGGATATCAGTAAAGACTGTAAGTTAAATGTTATAAGAACGCTTGCCGGGATAGGCGATAAAGGCGCAACAAATTGCCTCGTTACATTGTTTACCGAAGTAAATGAGGATCGCCGGGTACGTTGCGGCGCCGCAAACGCCTTGGGGGCTATCAAGGATGCGTCTGCGGTTCCGTCCTTAATAGAGGCATTGAAGGAAGGAGATGGTGAGATTCGTGAATCATCGGAAAAGGCCTTAGTAGAGATCGATGACGCGTCGGCAGTTACGCCGCTCATCGAAATGCTTAAAGATAAAAACGCGGAGATCCGCAAAGTCGCCGCAAAGATCCTTGGGAAATTAGGAGATCAGAGAGCGGTGGGGCCCCTTACGG
Organism: Candidatus Omnitrophota bacterium; assembly: GCA_029004355.1. Lineage (GTDB taxonomy): Bacteria > Omnitrophota > Gorgyraeia > 2-01-FULL-45-10 > 2-01-FULL-45-10 > FEN-1322. The sequence continues at coordinate 16,888 of JAQURV010000023.1, read as the reverse complement.
ATATGCTGGAAAAAGGTGATGTCTGGGAAGTGTCTTATGCGGCAATGGGCTCACTTTCGGAACTTAACGTGTTACCGGAAGCGCTTATTGTAAAAACATATATTAGAGATCTAAGGAGCAAGGATTCGGAATATGCCGCCAGGCCCACCATTGAAGCATTGGGGAGGATGGGCAGTCCTGCGGTCCCGGCTCTCACGGAGGAACTAAAAAACGGGAAGAATGTCTGGCGCGAGGATGTAGTAAAGGCGTTGGGTAGTATCGGTGATGGCCGGGCAATAGCGCCTCTCATCGAAGTCCTCAGAGATGATAGTAACGATCTGCGCAAGGCCGCCGTAGAAGCATTGAGTAAGTTCGGTGAATCCGCGATCCCATTACTTGTTGAGGCATTAAAAAACGAATCCGCCACTGTCCGTAAACACGCCGCAGAAGTTTTAGATAAGCTGAACTGGGAACCGCAAACAGAGTCGGAGGAAAAAGCCTATCTATTAGCAAAAGCTGATCTGGCTATGCTTTTAAAAGCAGGCGATGAACAGGCGATCCGGTTCATCGAGGAGGCATTAAAAGATAAAAATGTTTCTGTCCGTATATCCATCGTGTGCACATTAAGCAGTGCCGGCAGGCCTGCAGTCCAATATCTTGTAGAAAAATTAAAAGACGAGAACAGCGGGGTTCGTGAAGTTGCGGTAAGGGGCTTGGGTGAGATCGGGGATCCTCAGACGATACAATCTCTAATAGACGTCTTAAGAGACAAAGAGAGCTATGTCCGCGTATCTGCCGTGAAAGCCCTGGGCAAGATCGGCGATAAACGGGCAATGCAGCCCCTCAGCGAAAGATTGAGTGATGCGGATAGTAACGTCCGGTTATCTGCCGTGAAAGCATTGGCCCGATTTCCAGATGCGCAGGTGGTATCAGGTCTTGTGAAGGCATTAAGCGATAAGAATCAGCCTGTCTGTGAAGCCGCAGCAGAAAGCGTGAAGGAGATGAAAGCTGTGCCTCAACTTCTCGGGGAGTTGACCCGGGCCTATGACAAAAATGACCGTGAGACGATAAATATGATCGAAAACGCTCTTACTGTCATAGATAAGCCGGCGCTTCTTAAATGGAAGCAGGACCGGTTTAGCAAGCATATGCCGCAGTTGGCGGAATATATTAAATGGGCCGGCATCGGCATGATTCTATTTGTAGCGCTAGGGGCGATAGCCTGGGTCCTTGCAAAGATACTCAGGCTTAAGGCGCGGGCATCTAAGGACGATTCTACGCATCCTTTTACAGCTATCAGCGCGAAGAGGGCCGCGGTAATCAGCTCTGCATTAGCAGGGGCAAGTGTGACGGCTGCGGCGTCGGCTCTATTCTGTAATCACGATTCCATGGTTTGGCTTGCTGCCGCAAGCATCTTTGTAGCGGCAGGGGTTTTTATTGCCCTGGCAACTGTAAGATATCTCTTTTTAAGCCGCGCTACGGAGAGGGAATTGGCCGCGGCCCTTATCAAGAGAGGCTTCAGTCCCGGACAAGCGAAGATACTCTCCAGATATATCTCCATAACCCATTCTTCCATAAACTATTCTTCCATAAACCATTGGCAACCTGATATAAAAGCGCAATACGATAATTTAAAGCCTGAATACATACTGCCGGACAGCGAGATGCGGAAAGCTCTATTGCCCGGCAATCCCGCGGCAAGAGAGGCTTATTTGACCACGCTTAGAGAAGCTGCGTTCGATGCGTTCCAGTCGCTCGGTGCTGTGAAGCCGAAGGTGCGGGACATTTTGCTGAAGCACGAAGGGTATCGAAACCATGCTATAGGGATGCTCGGTATCGTGCCGTTCATAAAGCAAAATTTTGTATTTACCGCTATTACCTTCGCGGCAAGTTTTATTTACGCGATTTTTATCGAAAATGATATGATCTCTCTCTTTTTGGCACAGGCATTGGACCTGGTGCTGATGACCAATATTTCAATGCAACTAATTATCATTGGGACAGCGCTGTTAAGCCCGGAAGAAGACGTTGAATATACCACAAGCTCCGCTATAAGCAGTACGATATGGTCTGCAATTTTCTTGACGCTGAATATCATGAACATGGCACATCTATCTTTAGGGGTCGTTATATGGGGTTTGATCCTTTATAAACTATTCGCGTGGGCCATCAATACCTCCCGTAACATTAATGCTATCGACTTTGGGGACCGGATAATTCAATTTTTTATTTGGCTTACCCCCGCCATTATTTTTGTTGTGGGTGCCAGAATGCTGGCTACAAAGATGGATGTGATGCGCCAGGATACTCATACTTTGGTGCAGAAATTAGAAAGATTGGTGAAAACGGATTCCAGAGATTTTGATGATCAGGTTTTGGCCGTACAGGTGCTGCAGGCACTTATGCACAGGGATAGGGGGGAAGTTATTCCGGAGCTGAGTCGTTTGTCGGGCGAGGCTGAAGATGAACGCGTGAGATGGAATGCTATCAGGGCCCTCGGGCAGTTGAAAGACGAAAGGGCTCTTGGCGCATTAAAGGCCGCCTTAAAAGATGAAAACCCGGCTAACCGCAAAGAAGCCGTAGAGGCCTTGAGGCGGATGGGTTGGGCGCCTTCCGATGATTCAGAGAGGATAACTTATTACGAGGCGACAGAAGATTACGGCGAATTACTTAAGATCGATATGCCCGGATTGCGGTATTTTACAGAAGTATTTAAAGGGTCCAAGGCGAATAAGAAGATTGGCGCAGCTAATGAACTGGTCAAGATAGATCACCCTGAGGCAAGAGAACTTTTGCTAAAAGCTTTGCTCGATAGCGATGATAACGTTAGTGGGGGCGTTCTGCTGATCTTGAGGAATGCGAAATGGGAGCCCGCAAACGATCCTGAAAAAGGATCGTATTATAAGGGACTGGTAAGAAATTTAAGGACCGCTGATCGAGACGACAGGGATTATGTTAAAGCATCTTTAATAAAGGCGGGCGCGCCTATCGTGCCGGACCTGATAGCAGCGCTAGAAGACAGCTATACCTATGTCCGGACAGCTATCGCTGATATTTTGGGTGAAATTAAAGATCCCCGGGCAATACCTTGCCTTGTCCGGCTATTGGAGGATAGTCAGGACGAAGTAAGACTGCGTGCCGCAAAAGCTCTTCAGGGGATGGCGTGGAAGCCGGCCGCCGGATCAGAAAATATCGTCTATCTATCTGCTTTAAAATCGTGGGACAATTTGGTGGAAATAGGAAAACCGGCCATACCCCGCCTGATCGACCTTTTACGGGATGAGAATCCCTATATAAGAGAATCTGCCGTAATAGCTCTCGGTAAAATAGGGGATCCCGTCGCGCTGCCGCCTCTCCTTAAAGTTTTAGAACAGGAACCGCTGGGTTCGGCGCAATGGAATTCTGATAGGCGTGGGAATATATGCGACGCCGTTAAAGAAGCCATTGTTAAAATGGGCAAACAAGGCGAACCCCTTATCGTAGAAGCGCTGACAAGCGAAAACTATAGTATCAAGAGCGCGGCGCCCGAGATATTGGCAGCGATAGACCCTTCTGCCATGGCGCTTATCGCTAAGAACATAAATGACGAAGCTCAAAGCATCCGACTATCCACCATTAGGGGACTCGGTATCATTGGTAGCCCTGAAGCCGTTGACCTGCTTGCCAAGGCCCTGGAAGATAAGGATGGCTATGTCAAAAGAGAAGCCCTTAAAGCTATACTAAGCGCAAAAGACAAAAAGAGGGCGGCCGAGATACTGAGCAAGTTTCTGGACGACGAAGACGACGATATGCGTAAAGCCGCCGCGGAGGCGCTTGGCGAAGCCGAGGATGCGCAGGCAATACAATCGCTTATCGGGATGATGGACGATAAGGATCTGCGTGTCCGCGAAGCTGCTATAAGCAGTCTGAGGAAAATTAAACCGGCGCCGCAGCTGTTGGAAGGATTGAGCCTGGCATATGAAAGAAGTGACCGCGAGAAGATAGGAAGGCTGGAAAGTATCCTGAATATCGTAGATCCCCAGGCCCTTCGCGATTGGAAGAAAGAACGTTTCGAAAAAGAATTACCTGCCGTACAAAAGATCGGATTGTATACCGCAATGGGCCTTGTTGCGTCTGTGGTCCTGGGCGCGATAGCGTATGTCCTGGTAAAAGTCTTCAGGCTGCGCAGGTCGGGCAAGACGATCGGCTTACTTATCCTGGCCCTAGTGCTATTATCGCCACTAGCGTTTACTCAGCCTACGCTTGCGCAGGCGCCCCCAGTAGCTTCGCAAAATATAGACCGGTCGGTAACGCAGAACCGTGATCCGGACATAAAAGAGTTGACCCGCAGATTAAAAAGCAACGATGAGAATGTAAGACAAGCAGCAAAAAATGCATTAGTTAAAATAGGAAATCCCGCAGTGCAGGCCCTTCTAAAGATCCTGAAAGATGATTCATGGGTTCGCGAAGTCACGCCCGAAAAGTGTTTAGTTGCCGAAGCCTTGGGTGAAATCGGAGATCCAAACACAGCTCAAGCCCTTGTCGAAGCTTTACTTTCCTGGGCGCCGTCATATATTTCAGATCGTCAGGGAATGGGGCAAAGCGTATTTTATCACTATAAAGTGAGCGATAGAAAAGATAAAGATGCGATTATAATGCTGTTCATAGAGCATGCCGGGTGGACCGGCAGCGCTGGCAGCTACTCAAGTTGGGCTTTGGAAGTGCTCGGTAAGCTTGCCACCCGGAATCTTATTCAAGCCTTGAGCGATACTAATCAGCATACTCGTCAAACCGCCGCGGCGCGCTTAAAGGCCATAAACTGGAAACCAGCGTCCGGGCAGGAAGAGATATCGTATCTTATTGCGCGAGAAGACTGGCAGGAATTGATCAAGGTAAAAGATGAAAACGTAATCCTGGCAATAGTAAGAATCATAGAGAAGCAGGGAGAGCATATACACAATTTTGAAGGTGATAAATTTAAACAAATAGTAACGCCCGCTACTTTAAAATTGTTGGAAGAAGCCTACGCCAAAAATGACAGAGAAAAAATAACAGTCATCGAAAACGCCCTGACGATTGTAGATAAGCCGGCCCTCCTTAAGTGGAAACAGGAACGCCTCAAGGAAAATCTTCCAGCGATACAGAAGGTGGGTATATATACCGCGATAGGTCTGGTTGCAGCAGTGATCGTGGCCGGCATATCGATCGCCTGTGTAAAACTTTTTAAATTAAAGAAATCATCGTCCATAACTTTAAAATCAGTCCTCCTCGCGTTTGTTTTACTATTACCGTTATCCGGTGCTTCCATAACACAGGCTCAGGTTACGCCGGCGCCGTCCGCACCTATCGCCGCCGAAATCGATCTAAGGACGCAGAATAAGAAGATAGAGGAATTGATCAAGAAGCTTAGTGACCGGGATGAAAATGTCCGTAAGTCAGCCGTCGATGAACTGGTTAAGATAGGTAAGCCTGCAGTAAAGCCTTTAATAGGCCAGGTGTCGTCCTGGATCCTTAATGCGGAGGCTCGATCATCTGCCGCAGAAGCTTTGGGGGCCATCGGCGACCTTGAAGCCATAGAGCCGCTGATCACAGCTTTACATAGCTGGCTCTTCGATGTCAGGAAGGCTTCCATGAAGGCCCTCGTTAAGATCGGACCCCCAGCAACTCCCAGCCTTCTTAAGGCATTAAAAGATACGGATGAAGATGCCAGTGGATATGCCGCAGAGATTCTCGTCGAGATCCGCGACAGGCACGCCGTCACGTCGCTTGTCGAAATGCTGAAAGACCGGGATGAGAAACTGCGCAAACACGCCGCATACGCTCTCGGCGGGATCGGTGATAAAGAAGCCGCCCCGGCCCTCATCGAGGCATTAAAAGATAAAGATCCCGATGTGTGGAAAGCCGCCGCCAGGGCTCTCGGTCAAATCCGCGAGAAACGGGTCGTTCCCTATATGTTAGAAGTGTTAAAAAACAAGGATCATGATAAGTATTATACGCGGGAAATCGCCATCATTGTGTTAGGCGAAATCGGTGATAACGGAGCAATTCAACCTCTTGTCGAAGAGATAAGAAACGAAAACAAATATATCAGTGAAGCCGCAGCGGAAGCCCTGGCCAAGATCGGGGAACCGGCGGTCCTGCCGCTGAGCGAGGTATTGAAAGATAAGAATGATAAGGCTCGAGAACTCGCCATTAAGACATTGGGAAAGATCGGCGATAAGCGAGCCGTGCCGTATCTTATTATGGTTGTAAAAGATGAAGGCGATTATATACAAGGATGCGCCATGGAAGCTTTAGGCGAGATCGGCGATCCGCGGGCTATAGAGCCCATTATCTTAGCGTTAAAATACGATGGGTGGGATAGGTGGGCTATCGATTTATACGGCGCAAAGGCCCTCAGTAAGATCGGCCAACCTGCGGTTCCGGCTCTTATCGAGGCATTGAAAGATAAAAACGACGATCTTCGTCATGTAGCCGCGGAAGCCCTTGGTAATATAGGAGATAGGAGGGCGGTATCGCCGTTGATTGAAATGCTGAACTGTCGCGGTTGGCTTAGCAGGGCCGCCGTCGAAGCCCTCGGTGCGATAGGCGATAAGCAGGCGATCCAGCCTCTAGTAGACTTGCTGGGCCGCGATGATAGGGAGTTGAGCGAAGCCGCTGCGAATGCGATATATAAAATCAGTGATAAGCAGGACGTCATGCTTCTTATTAAAGTATTAAGATACATAAACAGCTTTGCCCGGACCGATGTCGAGAAAACACTGGTCAAGATCGGCCAACCGGCGGTTTTGCCGCTGATCGAAGTCTTGAAATGCGATGACCGGTTTGTGTGCCAATCTGCCATCGAAGTATTGGGTAAGATCGGAGACAGGCAGGCTGTCAAACCCATTATCCCGGCGTTAAAAAATACGGAATGGACAATACGCCAGGCCTCCGCTATAAGCCTAGGCCAGATCGGCGATAAAGAGGCGATCCCCGCCCTTACGGAAGCCTTGAAGGACAAGGAAGAACATGTTCGCGAATCTGCGGCGGAGGCGCTGGGTAATATCGGCGGTAAAGAGGCTATCATGGCTCTTGTTGATGTATCAGAAGATGAGGATAAAGATGTCCGTAAGGCCGTTGCAGAAGCTATTATAAAGATAAACGCGCCAGCCGAACTATTGCGGGAATTAGAAGAGGCCTATAGCGCCAGGGATCGCGAGAAGATAAAAGTAATAGAAAAAGCTCTCAATGAAGTTGATAAGGAAGCTCTTCTAGGATGGAAGAGAGGGCGCGTTGATCAGGACCTGCCCGCTATCCAGAGAGTAACTATGTATACCGCGCTGGGCCTCGTAGTGTCCGTTATCCTGGGCGCGATAGCATACGTCCTGGCAAAAGTCTTCAGGCTGCGTAAAGCGAACAAGATCATCCCCATCTTCTTAATCGCCATCGCTCTTGGCTTATTGACAAGCGCGAGCGGTTGCAGAAGGCCGTCTCAAGAAGAATTTATACAGGAGCAGATAGCATTACTTAAAACGAATTATGACGATGGTCCAAATCACATTTTCGCGAGGCAGGAAGACGCGGCGCGCGAGAAAGGCCTTAAGAATTTAGTCGAGATCGGTGAGCCGGCAGTACCAGCGTTAGTCGGTGAATTGAAACGAGCGGGCTCATATTATGTCACTGAAGCGGTTGTTGAGATCGGTAAGCCGGCAGTTCCCGAGCTTATTAAGGCATTTGAAGAAAGTCATGATTCCGCGAAAAATGTCGCTAATGCATTATGTGAGATAGCGGATCCCCGGACTGTCCAGGTGCTTATAAAGATCCTAAAAGGAAATTATGGGTACAATACTTCGAAAGATGCCGCTAAAGCCCTTGTGAAGATCGGTAAGAGTACAGTTCCCTTACTGCTTGAAGCGTTGATGGATGAAAGCAGCCGGGAAGGCTATAACGTAGAAGTTCTCAAGGTTTTAATTGATATTAAAGATGCGCGATCGGTTTCGTCCCTACTCAAAATATCTGCTTCAATGTCTGACTGGGACAAGGATGTCAAAGGACCTGTCGTTGAAGCGATCGTGGCTATGGGCCGGTCCGCCGTCCCGGTTTTGACCGAAGCGTTAAAGGATAGCGATAAAAACATACGTGAAAATGCCGCGGGAATCCTAAGCAGGCTAAAATTTATGCCCGAAACCGAAAGCGATAAAATTGCTTACGCTATAGCAAGGCATGACTGGGGGCGGCTGGTAGAGATAGGCTCTCCGGCAATCCCATTACTAATTAAAGCGTTAAAGGATCAAGATTCTGACATCCGCCAGTATGCGGCGGAGACTCTGGGTAAGATCGGCGACAAAGAGGCTCTCCCGGCATTGAACGAAGCATTGAAGGATGAGAAAGATGAGGTTGGCGTATCAATTGCGATCGCTCTCGGCAGGATCGGTGACAAGCGAGCGGTCCCGGCGCTGATCAAGGCATTGTTTGAGTGGAGCGGGGTAAACCATGATTATAGGCATTATATTAGCGAAGCCCTTGGCAGGATAGGTCAGCCCGGAGTTTCGGCATTAATAGAGTTGATGCATGATACGGACTATTGGAGGCGTCAACGTGCGGCCATATCGTTGGGTGAGATAGGAGACAAGCAAAATATTCCGATATTGGTCGAAGCATTGAGTGATAGCGCTGACGAGGTTCGCTCTTCTGCGGCGGAGGCATTAGGCAAGATCGGCGACAAAAGGGCGGTTCCGGCCCTGCTCAAAGCGTTCAATAACAAAAGATTTGCAGCCGATCGCGCGAATTTCATCGCTCGCGAGAGCATGGCAGAAGCATTAGGCAAGATCGGGGACAGGAAGGCTGTGCCCGATTTGTTGGGAGCGCTTAATGACGATAGTATATATGTTCGTTACCGCTCAGCCGAGGCATTATATGTCATGGGAGATCATAGCGGGTTCCCTGTCTTAGTGGAAGTGCTACGTGGTGATACGTACGGCTATGACATGCGATGTGAAGTAGTCGATTTTTTATGCAAGATAGGCGACGAGAGGATTGTACGGGCGCTAGTAGACCTGATTGAAACGCAAAAAGATAGCAGGCTCTCTGAATACATGGTTAATGGATTGAGCGAGATCAGTAACAGGCAAGCTATCCCTGTCCTTGCGGAGGTCTCGAAAGACAAAAGTAAGGTGGCTCTCTGCAATGCCGCGGCCCTGGCTATTTGTAAAATAGGCGATAAGCAGGTAATTCAGGATTTACTCGACAGGATGGACGAATACGCGCGGGTGTACGACATGAGAGTATGTCAAGCCATTATCCGGAACATGGGGAAAGCCGGCGAAAATAAATTAGTTCCCTATCTGCTTGAACATCTAGACTCCACCGATGTCGTAGAAACTTTAGGTAAAATCGGTGATCCCAGAGCGGTTGAGCCGCTATTTAGGCGCGGCGGAGAAGATAAAGCGAGGGATCGGGCCATAGTGAAGATAGGCGCCGGTGCTGTCGAGTTTCTGGCGGAGGTGTTAGTAAATAAGACAGGAGATTATAATGAGAAGGATGCGTACCGCGCTGCGATGCTTTTGGAGAAGATCCCCGACATCCGCGCTATTGACCCGCTGGTGGGAGCGTTAAACAGCAGTTACTATGTTCAGTTGTCTGTGGTCAAGGCCCTGAAAGCTATCGCCGGATCGACTGAAGATGTACCGGCGTTATTGAAATTGTTGAAAGCAAACCTTCCGGAGCCCCACGCATACACCTCCAGCTCTGATTATAGCGCTGAAGTAGACAGGATGCGCTCTCTGGCAGCGGCTAAGCTTATCGCTGTTGCTAAAAAAACTACCGATGAGTTGTTGCTGCGGCAGTTATTAGATGCGGATGATCCGGATATCCGCAACGCCGCAAGAGATTGCCTGAAAGAAATGTTAAATGTTCCCGCGCTTTTAAAAGAACTGGAAGGGGCTTATATCCGACAAGACAGGGAAAAAATAAGCGCGGTGGAAATATTGTTGAGCGAAGTCGATCCTCAGACCCTCCTCGATTGGAAACGCGAACGTTTCGAAAAAGAATTACCGACGATACGAAAGGTCGGAGTATATGCCGCCATAGGCCTTGTGGTATCCGCAATCCTAGGCGCGGTAGTATATGTCCTGGCAAAAGCCTTCGGGCTGCGCAAATCGAACAAGACTATAAATCTGCTTATATTTGCTTTGGTGCTGCTGTCGCCGCTAGCGTTTACCCAACCTACGTTTGCTCAAGCTCCGCAGCAACAGCCTCAAGCTGTAACGCAAGATGCGCCTCAGGAGGAAATTAACAAGCTGGTTGGAGCATTGAAGGATGATGTTTGGATTGTCCGCTATGAAGCCGCTAAAGCGTTGCGTGAATTACGCTGGGTGCCTAAAAGTGAGGAAGAGGAGATACTTTACTTGATAGCGTATGGAGGTTTTGATGTTAAGCTGAAGAACGCAGTTAAGATCGGCAAGCCCGCGGCCCCGGCATTGATCGGGGTGCTGAAGTTAAATTTTGAAGGGGATATTCGCGCGAAGGTTGCAGAAGCCCTTGGTGAAATCCGTGACCCGTTGGCAGTTCCAGCCCTCATTGAATCATTGAAGGATGAGTTTTGGCTTGTGCGTTGCCGCGCCGCTGCAGCTCTTGGAAAAATCTGTGATTCACGGGCGCTGTACCCTCTCATTGAGAAATTGCATGACGAGAGCCGGCATGTCCGGGAGCATGCTACCGAAGCCCTCGGCATGATAGGTTTGCCGGAAGCTGTTGAACCTCTCGCGGGTGAATTAAATGATGAAGACCAGGAAATCCGAAATGCCGCTGCGCTGGCGCTCGGTATGATAGGCACGCCAGAGGTAGTGCCGCCTCTAATGGAGGCATTGAGAGGCAGGGATACATCTATCCATTCATCTGCCGCCAGGGCCCTCGGTTACTGTCACGATCCCCGCGCAACCCCGCTTCTCATCGCGAAGTTAGACGACGGGGCTCGCTATACTTATCAGTCTGTCGTGGAAGCTCTCGGGGAGATCGGCTCGCCGGAAGCGATCCCTCCACTGATCAAACTATTGGATGATTGGGAATATGCGAACAATGCCTCCGGTGCTTTAATAAAGATCGGACAGCCCGCAGTTCCGGCCGTAGTTAATTTGTTAAAGGATAAAGATCGCGGTATTCGCAGACGCGCCGTTCATATATTAGAGGAGATCGCCGATCCCGGAACGATCAGCGTTTTGATTAAAGCCGCAGGGGAAGACATCGGTATGAGATCAGATATCCTTAAGATAGTAGATAGTATAAAGGCAACAAACAAAACCAAGGTCCCTAAATTGCTTGGGGAACTTGATAAAGCGTACGCCGATAATAACAGGGAAAAGATAATCGGGCTTGAAACAGTCTTGGCCGAAGTCGACTCCCGGGCTCTCCTCGATTGGAAAAAAGCCCGCCTCGAAAAAGAATTACCGACGATACGAAAGGTCGGAGTATATGCCGCCATAGGCCTTGCGGCATCCGCAATCCTGGGCGCGATAGTGTATGTCCTGGCAAAAGTCTTCAGGCTGCGCAGGTCGAATAAAACGATAAATTTCATAATACTAGCTTTGATGCTGTTAGCGCCGGTTGGATGCTCTGCCAAACAGCAGGTAGAAGTTCCGTTGACGGCGGCCCAAGTAACTCAACAAGTAGTGCCCGAAACGCAAGAAAAAGAGATAAGAAAAGTAATCGATAGAGTGAAGCTAGGTTCCTCATTAGCCGATTATGCAGTAAAAGATTTAGCCGAAATAGGTTCGCCTGCCATAACGGTTCTTATCAGGGTCTTGAAGGATAATGATAAGCTGACTCGTAGAGCCGCGGCTTATGCCCTGGGCAAACTCGATGTAAAAATCTCAGCGCCGTATCTTATCGAAGCGCTGAAAGATAAAGATACTTACGTACAGCATTCGGCTATAAAGGCGCTGGCTGAAATTGACGACAGGCAAGCCGTCCAGCCGCTTATAGATATATTATTGAATGGGGATGATAGTTTTTGCCGCGCGTCCGCAGCGGAAGCGCTTGGCAAACTTGGAGATAGATCAGCAATCCCAGCCCTTACCCAAGCGGTCAAGTTCGGAAATAGTTGGGTGTGTGAACATGCCTCCGCAGCGCTTGGCAAGATAGGTGGTAGTGAAGCCGTCCGGCCTCTTATAGAAATATTGAACAATGAAAGGCTTTCCATATACCTGCTTGAGTCCGTAATCAAGTCACTGGGTGAAATTCATGATAGTCAGGCCACTCCGGTGCTAGCGCAAGTCTTGAGTAATGATGCGGTGGGAGGTGATAGTAATTTTGAGTTGCACGAATTGGCAATAAAATCGCTGGGGAGTATAGGCGATAAGGGAGCTCTCCAAATTCTTACCGAGGCGCTGCGCAATAGATGGCACGCAGATTCCGCCGCAGCCGCCCTCGGCCGCGTTGGTGATCCGCAGGCAGTTCAGCCTCTGATTGAAGCTTTGATGGATAAAGAGAACTGGGTCCTTCGTAAGAGAGCTGCTTTTGCGTTGGGTGAGCTAAGGGATGTCAGGGCTACCATTCCGTTATCTGGACTATTAAATGACGAAAATTATGAAGTTCGCAATGCTGCCATAGAGGCTTTAGGTCAAATAGGAGACCCTCGAGCAACCCACGAGCTTGTTAAAGCGCTAAAAGACAGTGAAAGCAGAAAAACTCCTAACCGTATCGAAGAGGCTATATCCAAGATAGATATCGCCCCCACACTTCTAAGAGATCTAGAAGAGGCGCATGCCGTACATGATCGCGAAAAGATCTTTGAGATCGAATCTGTTCTATTAAGGTTTGATCCCGCATCGCTTAATAAATGGAAGGAAGGGCGTATTAAAGATAAATTGCCTGAGATTGCAAGAATAGCTAAATATGCCGGCGTAGTGATGGTGCTATTTACAATATTGGGCGGCGTGATTTACGCTGCGCTTAAGGCGGCCAGGCGGCATAAGAATATAGCATCGATAGTGTTTATTGTGGCCGCTGCATCCGCGGCATTTTACCTGGGAGGCGCGGGTAGCTTTGCCGCGGGCGGGGAGAGCGCCGGAGCGGTCCTAGCCGCAATACCGTTCATAGGGATGCCTAAAGACGGTACCGGCGTCGATGCCGTTATTGCCGAAGAGATGACGAAATTACATAGTGCAATGGCCGGAGACGCGCGCAAAAAGGTAATAGGGAAAGACCTTAGAGAACAATATGAATTTACGCGGCGTGACAGAAGAAAATGGGCGCAGTTCATAAATAAATATAGTGATGAATTCGGCGTTACGAAAGCTTTTATAAAAGGCGCAAAATATATATATGGCGATAGGATGCAAAATGCCGAGGACGAAAAGATCTTCCTGCAGCATCTTAAGGCCTGTAATCTTCAGGCCCTCGCCGAGAGGGACGCGCGTGAGGTCGATCTTGAAGAGCTCCTTGATAATAAGCGGATAGAATATTTCACCCAGGCGTTTGGGAATAACCCTGCGGTATTATACCAATTCTGTGTAAGAACGGAAGACCCCGCAAAGCAGGATATTATAAAAGAAGTAGCGGGCTTGTTATCCGGCAGTGATGTTACCAGCCAGGTAAAGGGTATCGTTACCTGGGCCGCCCTGCCCGATGATATCGCGGAGTTTCTCGTTATGCACGGCCTGCAATTTGACGACCATAGGCTCATAGAGGCAGTCGTCAGGGTCGCCGGCGCGAAAAGTTTCAGGCAATTCCAGGGTCAGCTCCTGAGGTTCTCCAGGAACGGTAATGAAAGCCTTGCAGTCTCTTCCCTGGAAGCGCTTATAGAGATGGGGGCAGCGGATGCCGCGGAAGAGATATTCAAAGATCTAAGCGGCCGCCAGAGCAACAGGATGCTTGTTGCGCGGATAAGGGCGGTTGCATTGCTAAAACACGGGAAAGCCGCAGGGCAGCTCGTAGGCGCGGTAAAGAAATTTTTAGGCAGGAGCGTTTCTCAGGAAGTCCGGTCGGCCGCACTGGATGCCATAACACAATTAGGCTGCAGAGATAGGGCGATCGATGAATTAAACTTAATGAGGCCGACATTGAAACCGGATGGGGTATCGGACCTTGACGATATGATCAAGATGCTCAAGGCTTCTCCGGGCATGAAGGTCAGGCCTCTCCCGTACGCAGGAGATGCTCAGGTATCAAGACTCTCCAATGAATTGGTTTCTATGAAGAGGATTATTGCAAAAGGGTTCGCGGCGGCCATGGAAGAGAATGAAGAGCCCTATGATGACTATTCGGACAGGCCGGACTTCTTCTATAGGAACGGCAAATCGCTCCAATTTATCGACACCAAAACTTCGATCAACGGCAGAAAGGAAGGAAAAGAATCCGTGCCGGACGAAAGGTCGACCCGCATAGTCCCTATCTTAAGGACCGTGCAGGATCTCGAAAAGATAGCGCAGGCTGTGGAGCTGCAGGATCCGCTCCTTCTTGTCGGAGAGACCGGTGTCGGTAAGACCACTCTGATACGATATCTGGCACGGCTTAGCAAGAATAATGTGCGTAGGTTCAATTTAAACGGACAGACCGATAAGCTCGAATTCATAGGCGGGTATAAGCCGGAGGCCTATAGCATTACGCGGGACGAGGCTTACGACATGGCAGAGGTGCTTCTCGCGGACGAAAGCAGTGAAGCGGTATCTGCGCTCATGAACGCCGTGAAGAAGATAGCCGGGCAGGATATGCAATACGATGCTGCCAGGAAATTTATCCGGAGGGCGTTCGATGGCAGGCACAACACTACCATAATGGCGCTTGCCGAGGCGGTCGCGAACAAGACGTTCGAATTTAAATGGCACTATGGTGTCCTGGTCGAAGCGATGCGTAGCGGCCACTGGATAATCCTCGATGAGATAAACCTTGCGGAACCGGAGATCATCGAACGGATACGGTATCTCCTGGACGCGCATCCTCATCTGGAGTTGAGCGAATACAGCGGCGAACGGTGGATCGATTCGCGCGATTATGACGAAATGGTGAAAAAATATGTAACGAAACACGGCCGCGCCGGCAGCAGCGAAGGAGGCCTTATAGCCGAAGCGGTAAAGGACCTTACGGGCAGGGGGATCCACAGGATCGACCCCAATTTCAGACTATTCGCGACCATGAATCCTCTGGAGTATGAAGCCAGAAAACAGCTCTCCCCGGCGCTCATGAACAAATTCAGGATCAAGTGGATCAAGGAGCTCGAGCCGGGCGATATAGCAGGCATCTTAAGGGCAAGATACGACTTAGGCGATGATGTCATTTCAAAGCTGATCACATTGTATGTCGGCCTTACCAATAAAGAGATGTCCGGAAACTCCGGGAAACTCGGGAGGAACGAAGGGATCTCCTACTATTACACCATACGGCATCTCTTCAGGCTGGCCGAGAGGATAGAACGCAGGGTTAAGGAATGTGCGGAAGGCGGCGTTGCCCCCGGCATGGATACTATTATCGGAAAGAATGCCTGGGAAGTTTACGGTGATGGGCTAAGATCGGAAGAGGACAGGGCGATATTTAAAGAGATGCTCGATAAGGTCGTGAGCGTGCCTGCGAGACAGGAAGAGATAAAGGTAGGGTTTGATAATACGAGGAAGAATATCCTCATCGGTGATGTGGCGCTGCCGGTAAACAGCGCAGGCGGTCCGCTCGTCCCCGGGCCGGACTCGAAGCTGCTGCCTGTCGGCAAGACGGCGACTTTGTTGGAAAAGATAGCGCGATCTGTTCTGATGGACGAGAAGACGCTTCTCGTGGGTCCTACGGGCTCCGCCAAGACTTCCCTCATAAGATATCTCGCGCATCTCACAAGAAACGAATTTATAAGGGTTAACCTGGATGCCCAAGCCGACACATCCGACCTTATAGGAAAGCCCGTGCCGAAGGAAGGCTCCAAAGGTGAGATAGTGTGGGAGGATGGAATATTATTGAGGGCTATGGAGAAAGGGCAATGGATATTGCTGGACGAATTTAATTTAGCCGAGCCGGACATACTCGAGCGGATAAATTCTATTCTTGATGATGACGGCTCGCTTGTCGTTACGGAAAACAACAATGAGAGGTGGGTGCCGTGCCACATCTATGACAGGCTGGCTGCCGAAGGCCGCGATATGAGCGGCATCAGGAGGATACATGAGAACTTCAGGCTCTTTGCGGCGATGAATCCCGAACGCTACGCCGGCCGAAACAAGCTTTCAAGGGCTATGATGAATAAGCTTGCCGAAAAGTGGGTAAGCGGTGACATGGACGACCTTTCGGTAAAAATGATAGCGAAATTTTATCTTACGGATAGCACGCTTATGGAAGAACCGCCGGTAAAGGAGAGCGCCCAGCAGATCGCGGATATAATAAGCGGGGTCTATATAAGCGTCAGGTCGATGCTTGAGAAGAACGAGCTCGGTCGGGGGAAGATAAGCGGAGCCAATGCCGGCGAATATAACTTCAGCTTGAGAGACCTTAAGGCACTGGCAAAATTTGTCAGAGGGCTTTCAGGCGCCCTGGGTGCCAATAGGGCTGTCATAGAAGGTTCCCTCTACATATTCCGCGACAGGCTGGAGGGCATAGAGGATAAAGGTAAATTCAAAGATGATGTGTTGGGGAAGATAGACCAGTCCGTGATAGGCGGCGCGGCTGTCGATATAGAAAAGCTGGATGTCCTTGAGGAGGAAGGGCGGAGCGCCGCCGAGCTTATAACACAGCCGAGAGTGGGAGCGGTTGCAGGCCCGACGCCGGCACAGATACAACTGGCGGAACTTGTAGAGAAGTTCGATGCGCTGACTATGGGATTTCCCGCGGAACTGAATTCTGAAGAAGGCCTTGGCGCGATAAGGAAGATGCTTCTTACGGCCGGGAGAGAAGCGGACGGCGTCAGGGGCTTTGCGCTGTTGCCTGCAGATACTGCAATCCTATTGATCGATGAGGCGCTGGAGAGCGAGGATCCGGA
>JAQURV010000022.1 GCA_029004355.1 Candidatus Omnitrophota bacterium | reverse complement strand
AAGCGTATGGGACACCCCATATACCCTTCGCGTATTCGGCTATAGTCCTGTCGCTTGAAAACTTTCCGGACCTCGCCACGTTCAGTATCGACTTCTTCGTCCATTCCGTCCGCTTCCTGTAAATATCCGAAACGGCTCCCTGCGCGTCGAGGTATCTGTCGAAATCCGCGCAGATAAAGAAGGGATCGCTTGAGGTGACGTTATGTAGTATTGAGTCGAAAAGTCCGAACTCGACGGGTGAGAGAAAATTGCTCTGGATAAGATGCAGCGTCTCCCGGAGCGGTTGGGATCTCTCGATAAATTCATTCGGATTATATCCCCGGTATCTCAGCTCTTCGATCTCGTCGGCTTTCAGGCCAAAGATGAAGATATTGTCTTTGCCGACGGCTTCCGCTATCTCTATATTCGCGCCGTCGAGCGTCCCTATCGTAAGCGCGCCGTTTACCATGAATTTCATACAGCCGGTGCCGGAGGCTTCCGTCCCTGCGGTCGATATCTGCTCCGACAACTCGCTGGCCGGGAATATCTTTTCGGCAACGGATACGCAGTAATTTTCGAGAAAGACCACTTTCATCTTTCCGTCGATAGCCTTGTCCCTGTTTACGACGTCGGCAATACTGTTGATGAACTTTATTATGAGCTTTGCCGTTGCGTAGCCGGGGGCCGCCTTCCCGCCGAAGATGAAGGTGCGCGGCAGGAAATCCGCGCGCGGGTCTTTCTTCAGCGTCAAATATTGCGACAAGGCATAAAAAGCGAACAGGAGCTGCCGTTTATATTCGTGTATGCGCTTGACCTGGACGTCGAAGAGCGACATGGGGTCCACCTTTATCCCCGTCGTCGTATAGATGTAATTCGCAAGCTGCTTTTTATTCTGCATCTTCACATCCTGCCACTTGTCCCTGAACGCTTTATCATCCTTGAAAGACGAGAGCTTTTCCAGTTCATAAAGGTCGGTCACCCACTTATCGCCTATCGCGCCGGTGATCAGGCCGGAGAGCGGTTCGTTCGCTTTTTTGAGCCACCGCCTCTGCGTGATACCGTTGGTCTTGTTGTTGAACCGCTCGGGGAACATATCGTAGAAATCTTTGAAGAGTCGCGTCTTCAGAAGTTGCGAATGGAGCTCTGAAACGCCGTTTATCGAGTGGCTGCCGACAACCGCGAGGTGCGCCATGCGTATCCTCTTGACATCGCCCTCTTCCACTATAGACATCCTTCTTAAGCGATCGTTGTCTCCGGGGAATTCATCCGCGACCTCGTTCAAAAATTGCAGGTTTATCTCATAGATTATCTGGAGATGGCGTGGCAGCAGGCTCTCAAAAAGGCTCACGGGCCAGGCCTCCAGGGCCTCCGGCATGATCGTGTGGTTCGTGTAAGCAAATGTATCGACCGTTACTTCCCATGCGGTCTCCCAGTCGAGCCCTTCTTCGTCCACCAGTATGCGCATCAGCTCGACGATGGCGATGGAAGGATGCGTATCGTTCAGCTGTATGGCCGCTTTTTCGGCCAATTTCCGCAAGTCGTTATTCTCTACCTTGAAACGCCGGATTATGTCCGCCAGCGACGCCGCGGTAAAGAAATACTCCTGTTTTAACCGCAGTTCCCTGCCCTGGCTCATATTGTCGTTCGGATAGAGGACCTTCGAAATGTTCTCAGTCTTCATCTTGTTCAAAACGGCGCCCTCATAATCCCCGTCGTTAAAATAGCTGAGGTCGAACTCTTCGCTCGCTCTCGCCGACCAGAGACGCAGAGTGTTGACGATGTCATTCTTATAGCCCGGCACCGGCAGGTCGTAAGGCGTGGCAAGCACATCCTGCGTATCGACCCAGTGGACCACGGTCCGCCCCTTTTCATCCTGCGCTTCGTAAGTGCGTCCGTAGAACCTGACCTTCATCGTATATTCCGGCCTTTGGAATTCCCACGGATTGCCGCGCCGCAACCACTCATCGGGAGATTCGACCTGGTAGCCGTTTATTATCTTCTGGGTGAAGATGCCGTATTCGAACCTTATGCCGTAACCATGCGCGGGGATCCCCAGCGTTGCCATCGAATCGAGAAAACATGCCGCAAGGCGTCCCAGGCCGCCGTTACCAAGGCCGGCATCGGCCTCATTCTCGAATATCGCATCGATGTCGAAGCCAAGGTCTTTCAGGGCCTCCCTCGTCTCCTTCTCAAGGCCCAGATTTATGATGTTTGCGCCCAGGAGCCTGCCTATCAGGAACTCCATCGAAAGATAATATACCCTCTTGCGATTCCCGTCGTGGTACTTCTCCTGAGTAACCATCCATCGCTCGACGAGCCTGTCCCTGACAGCGATCGATGTAGCCAGAAAATCGTCGTGGAGAGTCGCCGTATACTTATCTTTGGCAAGATTATATTCACGGTTAGCTATGAAGGAGATGCGCAATCCATCCTTCGTCATATCCTTGTAGTAGCGCTTTACCGCCTGCGCCTGGGAAACTGCGGGTTTTGTTTTCATTCTGACCGTCCTTTCTGCTTCGCCATTCATCAGTTCGACCGAGGTATGGCTTCGCAGGAATAGGCCCTACGAAGCTCTACCATAGTCTGGCCATAGAAGAGCGAAGTAGACCTTTTTACTTACTTTTTACTGCCGGCTATAAAGATCGAATCATCTCCGAACCTTTGCTTTATCCTGTCGAGCGCCTTATGGGTGGCTTCGCATCTTTTATCCCCGGCTTCCTTAAAGAGAGAGTCCGGAAAATCTGCCGGACAGAAGCCTGAAGCCTTGACGCCAACGAGGCGGACCTTCTTTGTTTTTTTATTAAAATTTTTGTAGAGTGTCCTTATCTCTTTATATAAAATATCTATAAAATTCGTCGCGCTGCCTATGGTGACCGCCCGGGTGAATGTGCTGAAATCCGCAAGCCGTATCTTTAAAGTCAGGGTCCGCGCCTTGAGCCCGTGCCTGCGCAAGCGAAACGAGACCTTTTCGCAAAGGCTCAGGATGACCCCTTCGACCTTCTGATCCTCTATCGTATCTACGTCGAACGTCATCTCATTGCTGATAGACTTGGCCTCACCCGCGGATTCGACCTTGCTGTCGTCGATGCCGTGAGCCAGCCTCCAGAACTGCGATCCCGCCTTCCCTAAGAGAGCGGCCAGCCGCTCCGGATCGGCATCCGCAAGCTCGCCGATGGTCCTGATCCCGAGGCGCCGAAGCGCGTCCTCGCATTTCTTGCCCAACCCCCATATCCTGCGCACCTCCAGGGGCCGGAGGAAATCCTGCAGGCCATCCCTGGCCACCTCTACCAGGCCGTCGGGCTTGTCGAGGTCGGAAGCTATCTTTGCGGCCATCTTCGTCGGCGCAAGCCCTATGGAAGCGGTCAGCCCCGTCGACTGAGCGATCCTCGCCTTGATAAGCCGGCAGGCTTCTATCGGCAGCCGGCCGAACAACCGGTAGCTGCCCGTTATATCCAAGAATGCTTCGTCGATGCTTACGGGCTCGATATCCGGCGAAAAAGAATACAGTATTTCGTATATCTCGTCGGATATCCTGCCATACTTTTCCATGTCGACCGGGAGGAAAACGGCGTCCGGACATTTCCGGAAGGCCTGCGAGATCGGCATCGCGGAATGAATGCCGTATTTACGCGCTTCGTATGAGCAGGTCGATACGACGCCGCGGCCCCTGCCTTCCCTGGGATCGGCCCCTACTACAACGGGCTTTCCGCGTAAAGCAGGGCGATCCCTTTCCTCTATGGACGCGAAGAACGCGTCCATATCGATATGCGCTATGAACCTATCCTTTGAAGATGACAAGCGCCTTCTCGTTATCGTACGTCGACACTATGACCGTAGATGCGCACCCGCCCGAACACGTCGAGCCGTAAATATACTTTATGTCTATCTTGGCATCCGAGATCCTGGCCGAAAGGCTCTTGAGCGCCCCGGGCTTATTCTCAAGCTCTACCACCACGACCTCTTTTGCCTCTACCGCCTTAAAACCCGCCTTCTCAAGAGCCTCGCCCGCCCGAAGGACATCGTCGGCCACGATCATTATCCTGGCTTCGTTGCCCGTAGCATAACCGGCGATACCCTCAACATTTATGCCGTGATCGGCGAGCACCTTGGAGACGGTCGTCATCGTCCCCATCTTATTCGGAACCGTCAACACAAGCTCCTTCCCCATCTCTGCATTCTTGATCATAACGCACCTCCTTTTTTATTCAGCATCTCCTGTTCCCGTATAGCTTCGGTTGTCTTGAACTTTGAATAAGCTATATCCTCGACATCCTCTATCCCCCGGCTGGCTATGACAGCAAGCTCTTTTTCGAAGACCTTCCACGTCATAGACGCATCGGCTAAAGCCCGGTGCTCTAACGGCGTCTCGATGCCAAGGTGCCGCGCGAAAAGGCCGAGGTTATATCTCCCGGCTTCCGGGAAGAACTTTCTTGCAAGCCTGAGCGCGTCGACAACAAGATAGTCCCGCAGCGTCTCTTTGTCATCTCCCATCGCGCTCTCCAAAAAGGCAAGGTCGAAACCTGCATTATATGCGACCAGGACGCTCCCCGCCGCAAACTTCAAAAAGTTCGGCAGCACTTTATCTATAGTAGGTTTTCCGGCAACCATCTGGCTGGTTATGCCGTTGATCGAGAAGGCGCCGTATGATATGGGGCGCCGCGGATCGACAAGGCAGCTGAACTTCCTCGCCGTTTTGCGGGGAAGATCGACCCGGATAGCGGCGATCTCGCATATCCTGTCGCCGGAATACGGGGAGAGGCCCGTCGTCTCTACATCGAATACGGTAAATTCGCACTCGCCTATCTTCACCTGCCGCCTGTCCGCCGGAACGCCTCTACCAGCTTTCGCATCTCTCCCGCCATTTTTTCAAATTCCCCGTTGGCCAGCCATTCCTTCCTGAATATGCCGGCGCCAAAACTGACGGCAGAGGCGCCGTTTGCGAAATAATCGGTTATATTTTCGGCCTTAACGCCGCCGCAGGCCATAAGTTCTATGTTCGCGAACGGTCCTTTGATCTCTTTAAAATAGGCGGGCCCGAAGAACCCGGACGGAAAGACCTTCACCATAGTGGCCCCGGAGGTCCACGCATGGTATATCTCGCCGGGCGTGAGCGCGCCGGGGAATACCGGTATCACGTTCTCCACGCAATAATCGATGACCTCGTCTATTATCGCGGGCATCACGATGAAGCTCGCCCCCGCATCGAGCGCGGTCCGCAAAGATTCGACATTGAGAACCGTCCCGGCGCCTATCATCAGGCGGTGGGTGTTTACCTTGACCGCGCGGCTTATCAGGCGCTCCGCGTTCTCGGTATTCATCGTTATCTCAAGGGTCTCCACCCCGGCGGAGAACGCGGCTTCAAGAACGGGCTCCACGGAATCTTCACCGATCCCTCTGAGTATCCCCATTATCGGAAGTTTTTTGAATCTCGCTATGTCCATAAACGCCTTGCCTTAATCGAGCCCTGACGCGGTCAGGCTATCATAAAATTCGCGGTAACTCTCTTTCCTGCTTGAACTGCGCAGTTCCATCGCGGCCTTCGGATGCTCGTCGAGCATCCCGGTGATGGCGTACGGTATTATATAACCCCATTCGAGCTTCTTCCTCAGCGGGATGAATTCCTGCGATATGAGGTCGAGTATGGGACGAATGTCGAATTTGGGATTTTTAAGAAATCCTATCAAAAGCTCCAGCGGGCAATTGCCTGCGGCCCTTCCGAGCCCGTAGACGGTCCCGTCGACATAATTCGCATCATGTATAATGGCCTCTATAGTGTTACCGAAGGCAAGCTGCTGGTTGTTGTGCGCATGGATACCGACCTCTTTTGTCTTCAGAATGCTCTTCGCCTTCTTTATGAGAAATTCCGTCGATTCCTGGTATAGCGCGCCGAAGCTGTCCACTATATATACGACGCCCGCCTTTGACTCTTCTTCAAGCTGGTGGAGGGCTTCGTTCAATTCGTTGTCGAGCGCTCTCGATATGGCCATAATGTTGACTGTTGTCTCGTAACCCTTCTCGGCGAAATGGTTGATAAGATATATGGCCTTATCTATATCTTTTACATACGATGCCACCCTTATCATGCCGACAGGGCTCTCCTTGCGCGGCTTAACGTCGTCTATATCGACCCTGCCCACATCGACCATGACCGATATCTTCGTATTCGACTCAATGCCGTCGATGACCTTCTTTATGGCCTCATCGTCGCAGAATTTCCAGGCGCCGAACTCTTTTTCCGAGAATAGCTTCTTGGAATTCTTATAACCGATCTCCATATAATCAACGCCCGCCGCGGAGAGGGCCTTGTAGACCTCGCGAACGAACCTATGGTCGAAATCATGGTTGTTTATGAGACCTCCGTCCCTTATGGTGCAATCCAAAACTTTTATCTTTTCTCTGAACACTTGTTTTCTTCCCCCTTATTTTTTTATTTCTTCTCCACCCCGCCCTGCCCCTTGATCAAGAGATCGAGGAATTTTGTGGACGGCTCGTTCTGGGCCTTCTCGTTCGAGTAGTACGAAAACAGGTTGAGGGCTTTGAGGTAATCCAGCCCCAGCGCTTCCAGCACGTCCTTATATTGCGTCTTAAGTTCGCCGAGGTATTCGCTGATAAATTTTTCCTTCTGCAGGTCGGTCAGCATATACCACTCGCGCATGGTCACTTTCGTCCCGTCCCATCGCGCCTTCTCTTTCGGGAAGAAGAATACTTCCGGTATATCGCTATCGCTGTAGGAGTATATCGACCCTTTCGTATCGGCTAAAGGCGTCCGGGTATCGGCGCAATGACCGTATACGGCGTAAAATAAGGCCAACGCTATGATAAAAAAGGATGACTTACGCACTTATTATATATTTACTCTTTTTCTTAAGGGGGTTCCGGCGTATCTCTTTCACGATACCTTCCGCCATCCCCGGCTTCTTTAACTTATAGTACATATAATTTTTATAGCCTTCTACTCCGCCCTGGTCGTATGCATTGATACCCAGGAGCTCTCCTTCGTATGCCGTGGCCATCTCAAAGAACAGTATCATCTCGCCCCACGAAAAAGGCGTTACTTCGGGCACCACTATCGTGCAATTGGGCTTCGATTCCCTGACAAGCGCCCACTCCGTTGCCTCTTCGGCAACGGACAGGAGCTCCGAATACCGGTGTCCGGAAAGGAAATCGCCCGTGCCGCGCAGCTCTATATCGCTTTTGAAATTCTCCACCCTTATGAATGTGACCGTCTTGTTGTTTTCGCCTTCGATGTTATTCTGTTGTATCGAGTGAAGATCGTTCGTGCCCCGCGCGGGTATGGGCGTCCGGCCGACATTGACGACTTTGCGCAGGTCCGGGCACCAGGTCTCCCGGCCGTCTTCCGATATCTTTATTTTCCTCGCATATTTTTTTCCCAGGCTTTCGGCAAGAAGCTGCACATACCAGTCGGCCGTAGATTTCAAAGTCTCGGAGAACGGCATCATAACGGCGATAGATTTCCCCTTCTTCCTGTAAAGAACGGTATTAAGAGCCGCGTACATAAGCGCGGGGTTTTTATCGAGGCGCGATTTCAGGCACCGCTCCAGCATGGCCGCGCCTCCATCGAGGACATCCTGTATGTTGATACCAGCGATAGCCATAAGGAGAAGCCCTACGTTAAGCTCGGAGAACCTGCCACCGACGCCTTTCATGACGGGCAGGTTCCGGAAACTCAAAGGATCCCTGGATTGTTCCTCCTTGACCCTCATCCGCAATGAGCCCGACGCGGGATCTGTGATAGCCATGATCTGCCGGCCATAAGCGGCGCCGGCGCCGGCCCTGAGCCATTCCTCGATCACCGTAAACGCCGCCTTTGGCTCTGCAGTCTCTCCTGATTTTGAGATAATGATCAGGAAAGTCTTTTTCGGGTCGAGATTCTTAATAAGGACGCTCAATGTATCCGGATCGAGGTTGTTGCCTTCAAAGTATACCCTGGGCCTGCCTCTCCTTACATCAGGGAAGTCATTGTAGTATGGCGACCGGAGCGCATCCTGTGCCGCTTTCAGGCCCAGGTAAGAGCCGCCTATACCCAGGGAGATCACGTTGTCATATGACGCGGCGATCTCGTCGCCCAGTTTTTGTAATTTCGTTATATTCTCTTTATCCTGATAAGGCAGCCTCGTCCACTCCAGCCCGATGCCAACGCGGTTCTTTTCGCTGGAGAGAAGCTTACCGATATGCGCTAAGGCCTTCTTTGCGGCCGGCGCGATAACCGCAAGGTCCTTATCCGTAACGCCATGTTTTGTCCCCACGGCGTGGCTGAACATATTATTAAGATCGAACTTTAAACTTTTCATGTCATCCTTTCATAAAACCTGAAACTTATTATGCTCGGACGTTAGAAATTTTTTTTGCTTCGACTGCTACATCAAAAAATCTCTATCCCGATCCTGCGGAATATCTTTGCCAGCTTCGCGAGCGGCAGACCCACTACATTATAGAAACATCCTTCTATGCGGTCAATAAATACGCTCCCGGGTCCCTGGACATCGAATGAACCGGCCTTGTCGAAGGGCGATATCTTCTTGAAATAATGCCTTATCTGGGCGTCGCTTAAAGGGTACATATATACCTTGGTCTTCTCATGGTCGGTATAGATCCTGCGATTGTCGATATCTATGACGGCCAACCCCGTATAGACCCACTGGGGCTTCTTCGAGAGGAGCCTGAGGGCGCGATACGCGTCGGCAATAGTCCTGGGCTTGCCCACTATCTTTTTACCTACGAGGACAACCGTGTCGGCTCCTATGACCACTCCGGAATCCAATCCCGCCGCAACCCCTCGCGCCTTGCGCAGGGCATTTATAATAACAAGGTCGCTGCATCTGCCTCTAAGCTTATGCTCCTCATCGACGCAGGACCCGGCAACGCTGAACTTCAGCCCTATCTGCCTTAAGAGCTTCTGCCTCGCCTTCGACTTCGATGCGAGTATTATCCGCCTGGCCTTCGCTTTACGCATTCGCCGCCTTTTCCCCGGCGAGATACCCCGTCGAAAATGCCTGCTGCAGGTTATATCCGCCGCTCGGTGCCGTCCCCTCGATCATTTCACCCGCAAAATAGAGTCCCGGCACGAGCCTCGACTCCATCGTACGCGGGTCTATCTCTTTTATCGATATGCCCCCGCCGGTGACCATCGCTTCTTCGAGAGGCAGGGACCCGGCAATAGTCACCGGGAAAGACTTGAGCGTCCTTATGATCGCGCGCCGCTGGGCCTGCGTGATCTGGTTCGTCCGCAGATTCTCGTTGATATCCAGAAGTTTCAGGAACCTGGTAATGAGCCTTTGCGGAAGAATATCTTTCATCATATTCTTACAGATGATATTACCTTTAATCTTGAATTTATGCAACAATTTACTCTCAAGCTGCTCATCCCTGAGGCCCGGTTTAAGGTCTATCAGGAGCCGCACCTCTTTATGTTCCTTCAGGATAGTCATCACCTGCGAACTCAGGTCCAGGACCAGAGGCCCGGAGACCCCGAAATGCGTGAACATGAGCTCACCCACATCGGATGACAAGCGTTTCTTGCCGTATTCGAACGTGATCCTGATGTTCTCCAGGGCGACGCCCTGGAGCTCTTTCATCCACGGCTCTTTCGCAACAAGCGGCACAAGGCCGGGGGTAAGAGGAACTATCTTATGGCCTAATTTTTCGGCTATAGCAAAGCCGTCACCGCTCGAACCTGTCGCTTTATATGAAGCGCCGCCCGTCGCCGCTATGACCTTGGACGCGGCGATCTCACGGCCGTCTTCGGTCGCGACCAGAAGAGAACCGGCGCATGGCCGGATCTCTTTAACCCGGCTGTCATAGAGGACCTCCACGCCATTCTCCTCCAGAGCCTTCTTCAGCATCTCGACGACGGAGGCCGCTTTATCGTTCACCGGAAAGACCCTGCCCTGCCGCTCTACCTTAGTCTCGAGGCCAAGGGATTGAAAGAACTCCATGAGGTCAGCATTAAAAAAAGTATGGAAGGCCGTCCGAAAAAACTCTCCGCTCTTTCCGAACTTTTCGATAAAAGTGGCGATGTCCGCGGCATTAGTCAGATTACACCTGCCCTTTCCCGTGATGAGGATCTTCCTGCCGATAGCGTCGTTCCTTTCCAGGAGGACGACCTTCTTTTTCAGCTGCGATGCCCTGATCGCGGCCATTATACCGGCCGCGCCGCCGCCTATAACCGCTATATCATATGGCTTCATATCTGTCTCCCCGCCGCGCTCTGTCCCGCCACATAACCGGATGCCCACGCCCAGGCCAGGTTGTAGCCTCCGCGGCAGCCGTCGACATCGACTATCTCGCCGGCGAAGTAAAGACCTTTCTTCAGTCTCGACTCCATGGTCTCGGGCTCTATCTCGGAGGCCGCCACGCCGCCTGCCGTGAAATCCGCCTCGTTCCAGCCCCGCGTCCCCGTGATCGTAAACTCTTTTGATTTTAATGCCTTGGCGATCGCCGCCGCGTCCTTTGTTTCCAGCAATCCTGCAAGAGCGGCGCCGAATTTGTTCGGCAATATCCCGGCGATCAATTCTTCCGGAGGAAAACCGTCTTTCAGCCTCCGGGCAAGTTCCGTCCGCAATTCCGGTTCATCCATAAACGGCGTCATATCCAGGACCACGACCGCACTTTTTGAATGCAGCCTGTTAACGGCTACGGAGATGTCGCGGGATATATCCAATATGGCCGTTCCTGAAAGGCCGTATTTCGTGAACAATACCTCGCCGTCCGCTTCGCCCACGGTATTGCCGTCGACAACGGCCTTTGCGGAAGCGAATATCTTCTGCCCCTGGAGAATATGACAGATCGGATCTTTCGCGGTCAATGGGACCGCTGCGGGAACGGGCGCGGTTATCGCATGGCCGAACTCCCCGGCAAATTTGTAGCAGCTTCCGTCCGAACCGAGCGCCGGGTAGCTCTTGCCGCCCGAAGCTATTATAAGCGCGCTGCATGAAACTTTACGGCCGGAAGCGGAGGAAAGGAGAAATCCCGATGCCGATGCGGCAACGTTCTCAACCTGAAAATCATATTCGACCGGAACCGACAGGCGCTTCAGGCCCATCTCCAGGACCTTCAAGACGGAGGATGATTGGTTTGTGGCCGGGAATATCCGGCCTTCTTCGCAGTAGGTATGGAGACCGAGGACCTTAAAGAAAGTGGCTATCTCGGGCTTGCCGAATTTCGAGAATATGCTCTTTACGAGGTGCCTCGCGGAAGGATTATAAAAAAATTCGGAAAGGTTTTCGTTCAAGAGGTTGCATCTGCCGTTGCCTGAGGCAAGGATCTTTTTACCGAGCCGCGGGAGGCGTTCGCAGATAACGACCGATCTCCCGGAACATTTCGAGGCGATCGCCGCTACTATGCCGGCGGCGCCTCCTCCTATTACCGCAACTTCAAAATGCGCGGTCGCGGCCACGATCGGTCACGCTCTCCCGAGATATTCGCCTGTGCGCGTATCTATCAGCACCGTCTCGCCTTCTTCGATAAAGAGCGGGACGTTGACAATGAGCCCCGTCTCCAGTTTGGCAGGTTTCATGGCCTTGCCCGAAGTGTCACCTTTGGCCCCGGGCGCCGACTCTACTATCTTCAGCGCAACGCTGACCGCGACCTCGATGGAGACGGGCTTGTGTTCGTGATATAGAAGCTCCGCCTCCTGGTTCTCTTTGAGATAGTCTTTTGTGAACCCCACCATCTCGTCGCTAAGCGTCAGCGTTTCGTAATTTTCCATATCCATGAAATGAAAACCTTCGTGGTCCCTATACAGGTATTGCACTTTCTTCTTATCGAGGTCCGCTTTCTCTACGTTGTCGGTAGGGCTATAACGCTTGTTGAGCGTCTGCCCGGTCAATATATTCTTTATTACGGCCTGATATATCGCGCGGAGATTGCCCGGGGTCCTGTGTTCCATCTCAATGACTATAAAAAAATCTCCGCCTTCCCTGATTATCATGCCTTTCTTTATTTCCGATGCTTTCACTTCAAATTCCCCTTTCTTACTGTACGTTTACCTTGATGGCCTCTTCCTGCACGCCCTTCTTTTTAGGAAGGACTATCTGCAGGACACCTTCTTCATATGTCGCCTTTATGCCGCTATTCTCGCATTCCGCCGGAAGCTCGATCGTCCGGGTAAAGCGGCCGCTCATGCGTTCCTGCTTCACAACGCCCGGGCTCTCCTGCCTCGTCATGACATCCCTCGCCCCCGCTATCGTCAACATCTTATTATTCTGAAGAGTGATATCTATCTTGTCCTTGCTCATGCCAGGCAGATCGGCCTTGACTACGATATCCTTGGGGTTATCAACCACGTCTACGCGCACGTCCTGACCGAAGATACCGGAGCCGGTCTTGCCCACATCGGCGTAGGGCCCGACGATCTCTTTCATGAGCTTGTCCATCTCTTTCTTCATGCGAACGATCCTTTCGCGCGTCTGATCCAGGTTTTGATAGTCATCATCGACCTGGGCGCCGCCCTGGGCATAGACCATTCCCGCCGCCAGAATAGACAATATTATGTATATGAACGATCTCTTCATAAATTCCCCCTTCTTACGATATTAGGATAAACTAAATCCGCGGGAAAATCAATCTTTTTTGAATGAAACAGTGAGATCGAACGACATCTTTGCAACCGGTAATTCCCCGGGAAATGGCGGGAATGGCGCGGCGTCCTTGACGCTCGCGACAGCGATCTGGCCCAGATTGCTGTCGCGGGTAGACTTGGCCTCTTCGATCTCGACCGCGGAGAGCGAACCGCTCGAATTGAGTATAAAGACGACTGCAACGTCTCCCTCTCCGCAAACCCTGCTATAACGCTCCTTCAGCCGCTGTCTGATCTTTTCCCTGATAAGCTGGTAATAGTTTATGTAGTCTTTCTTGGCCTTAAGCGGCGCCTGGGACTTTGCAAGCTCGCGCGCCTCCTTAAGATTGACCTTCTTGGCAAGTTCCACCTTCGTGCTCCCGGCCGGCTTTGGCAGCGGGCGGTTTTGCTCCCCGGCGACCTTCAGTTCCGGGGCCTTGATCCTTACATAGTCGACAACGACCGGCTTATCAGGTTCGATCGCAGACCTGAAGGCCGCCGGGACGAATATCGCGGAATGCATAATGGTGGATATTATTAAAGCTATCCTGAACGTAGCGTCCATCATCAAAACTCCGCTTTTATACCGCCCGACATATTGAAGAGCGGCACCGGGTAGTTCCTCACGAATTGGTACCGCGTATTGAGCAGGTTGTCGAGCGTAAGAAAATAGGTGAAACCTTCTCTGAACTTCTTCGATATGCTGATCTTGGACACAAAGAATTTCTTCACCTTGATATTGTTCGCAGCATCGTGGAACCGGTGATCGACGAACTGGCCCGTAAGGTCGCAGACAAGCCCGTTCTTGTCCCGGTATTTCAGCGCTATATCCACCTTGCTGACCGGTTGATAGATGAGGTATTTGTTCGTATCGCCGTCCTTGGCGCGCAGGTAAGAGTAAGACGTACTGGCTTCAAAGTTATCCGTGATAGCAACCCGTCCCGTTATATCTATGCCGTTTATAACGGCGGAATTTATGTTCGACGGCCGCCACACATTGTTAGTCGCGAGCCAATTTATAAGATCCGTAAAGCTGCTCCTGTAATATGTTATGCCTGCCGAAAATATGTCGCCTATCTTTGTATCATAGCCGACTTCGACGGTCCAACCCCGCTCGGGTTTCACGCTGGGATTACCGACGACCCAGCCCTGGTCGGGCCAATAGAGATCGTTGAACGTCGGGGCCCTGAACGAACGGCTCAGCATACCGTGGATGCTATTTTCATCGTTGATCTTATATAGCGCCGTAAAATTGGGGCTGATCTCAGATCCGAAATTGGAATAACGGTCGACCCTGGCGCCGGCGGTCAGTTTGAGGCGCTCGAATAGCTCGAGCTGGTTGTCCATGTAAAAGCCCCACACGTCATAGCTGTGTTTCGCGCTGGTCGTGCTGTCGTTCCGGTTATACGTATAGTCCATGCCCATGAGAAGCTTGTAGATCTTATAAAATTCCTGCGCTATCTGGGCATTGATGCCCTGGACCTTGGTCACCTGGACGTCGTTCACGAATGGAGCCGTGTTATATATTAATTCCAGCCTATCGTATGTCTGGTATGCCTTTACCATAACATCGGTAGCCGCATCCGGCTTGCAGTCCCAGCTCACGTCAAAGAAGAGCCGCTCTGCCTTCTGTTTCTGAATGCTCGACGGCGTAACGGTATCGCCCGGGACCCCTGTCCTATCCTTATAAACGCCGGAATTAAAGATGAAGGCGTTGTCGGCATTAAGGTCGTACTCGATCTTTGCGTTAAGGTCCTCGGCTGTGAATTCGGAATTCTCCCGGAACCCGCTATCTTCCTGGTAGTTGCCGCTCAGGACATATCCGAGCGATTTATATCTTCCGCCGTGGGAAAAACTCTGGCTGAATTCCTTATAACTTCCGAATTTAGTCGTCGCCTCCGTCTTCTGGCGTTCTTTCGGAGGATCTTTTGTGATAATATTCACGGTGCCGCCCATCGACCGGGAACCGTAAAGGTTCGAGGATGGGCCGTATACCACTTCTATCCTGTCGACATTATCGAGGGGGATCTTGCTCAGATCGACCTGCCCGTCCCTCGGGCTGTTGATAGGCCTGTTATCTATCATCACCAGGACCTGGGAAGGGTTGGCGCCCCGCATGCGGATGGTCTTCAGCGCGCCGGGCCCGCCGTAATTCGTTATGACTACAGCGGGGAGATCGGTCAGGACATCGCTTATATCTTGGGCGCCGGACGCCTCGATATCCGCGGATGTTATCACCTCGACCTTACGGGTCGAATCGCCCTGGTATTCTTCTATTCTGGAAGGAGTTACAACTATCTTTTCGAGATCGACCTTCTCCGCAAAGCACAGAGTGTCCGCGGAAAACATTGCCGCTATCCCTATTAATGCCACCGCTACGATCTTACGTGACTTTGACATCTTCTCTTCCTCCATTTCTGCTACGCCCTTCCATGGTCAAACTATGACAGGGCTTCGCAGGAATACGTTCCTACGAAGCGCTACCAATGTTAGACCTTCGAAGCGCGAAGTAGAACATTTACGCGAGAGTACTTCCCATAGAGCGTGATCGACCGGGCTGTAGTAGTGGATAGCGCATAGTGACTAGCGTATAGTAAGCCTTGCGGACTTTTTTATTAACTATACACTCTTCACTATCCACTATTCACTAAAATTACCGTTGCGCGACAGCGCCTGGGATCTCACCAGGACTTCCTTCGCCGCTCCAGGTTTTCCAAATTCGCTTTTTTATTACGCGTACTTTTTAATATCCAGGAACCAGTGTTTCCAGAATCCCTCCTTCAGGACCGGTTCCGCCTCCAATATCCTTATCGGTTCTTTGAATATCGGACCGTCGACTACCAGGGTGTGAAATTCCCCGTTCTCCCCGCAGGGGCACACCCCTTTCTCTTTAAGCTCGGACGCCAAAGAGAGATCCACAAACCTGCCAAGATATTCCTTGCCCAGCTTGGCGGCCTGGCAGCTCACTATCATCGCCTTAAATCCCAGGTCGGCAAATTCACCCACTATCTTTAGCGGGTCGCGTTGCCATAGCGGTTCGACCGGGCGCACCTTCAGGTCGCCGCAGACCCTCTCTACCCAATTTATCATATCCAGGAGATATATATCGCCAAAGACCATGGTCCGGACATCTTCCGTCCTAAGGCTCGTCACGGCATCCTTGAACTCTTCCTCGTACTTTTTCATATCGGCGGTCACTTCTTTCTGGACAATCGGGATGCCGATCCTTCGCGCCTGCAGCGAAAGGAGCCCCGATTCGATACCATGAAAACATCCGCGCTTCGATTCCCTCGATATGAAATTCAAGAGGTACTTCACATCATAACCGTCCTGCATCGCTTTATAGCAAGCAAGGCAGCTGTCTTTTCCTCCGCTCCAGGAGGATATGGCCGGCACTTTCTTCATAAAACGCTCCTTTCTAAAAGCGTGATGCTTAACAATATAACGACTTCGGCCGATTCGCTTATCGCGCCGATCGCATCGCCGGTGATGCCGCCTATCTTCTTTGATATAATGAGCCCGGAAATATAGCTGAACGCTGCGGTCACTGCCAAAAGCACTATGCCCGCCGCCCGCGAAACGATAGAAACGATCACCAGGGCGCTAAGCGTCGCCATCAGGAATATCTTCTTATCTATCCCGTCGATAAAAAGCTTCGCCTTCCCTTCCGTCCGGGCATACGGGAAGAGAAATATCGTCATTGCCATCGACCACCTGGAAAGAACGCACATCAGGATAAGCGCCGTGCCTTTTGTCTCCGGGCTGATCGACGAAAGGAACGAGATCTTTAATAAAAGTACGGAGACAAGCGCCAGGACTCCCATCGTGCCCACATGCGGATCGCGCATGATCTTTAACATCTCCGTCCTGTCTTTGCCGCTTGCTAAGGCATCGGCACAATCCGCCAGGCCGTCCAGGTGCAGGGCGCCCGTAAGGATGAGGAGGAAGATGACAAGCATGCTATTGGACACGAAGGGTCCGAACTGCATGGACGATAATAATAGATTCGCCGCCGCCAGGAGAAGGCCCAGGCAGAGCCCTATGGCCGGGAAATAGGCTGTGGCCCATGCCATGTCCCCGGCCGATATCCGTTTTAGTTTAAGCGGGACGACCGTCAGGAATTGCAGGGCGGCAAACAAGCTTTTCATCTTTACTATTTTACCTTTTTTGATATATTGGCGCTTTCGAACGTCGCCATCTCTGCAAGTATCTTCACGCCGGCTTCCGCTATATGGAGGGCAAGCGCGGCACCCGTCCCTTCGCCGAGCCTTAGATCAAGGTCCAGGACGGGCTCTAATCCTAATTCTTTCAGGATGATCCTATGGCCCTTTTCTACCGAACAGTGGCTTGCGATCATGTAGTTTTTTGTCATAGGCCGGATCTTGTAAGCGATGAGCGCGGCGGCTCCCGATATAAAACCGTCTATCAAGACGGGGACTCTCTTAGAGGCCGCGGCCAGTATTATACCGGCAAGACCTCCGATCTCAAAACCGCCGACTTTCGACAGCACATCGATCGCGTCATCGGGGTTGGGCTTATTCACCGCGATCGCCTTCTCGATGACGGCGATCTTTTTTAAGAGCGCCTCTTCACAGATGCCCGCCCCTTTGCCGGAGACTTCGCTGACCGCCTTTCCCGTCAATACCGCCGCGATCGCGCTGGAAGGCGTCGTATTCCCGATCCCCATCTCGCCGGTACAGGCGATGTCGATCCCATCCTTAAATTCTTCTTCGAATATCGCGATACCGGCCTCTATGGCCTTTACGGCCTCGCCGCGCGTCATGGCGGGTCCTTTAGTCATATTCTTAGTGCCGTAATTTATCTTCCTGACAATAAGACCGGCTCCCGGCCTTAGGTCTTCCGCGACTCCCATATCGGCCACGACGACCCTGGCGCCTGCGTGCCTGGCCAGCACATTTATCCCCGCGCCGCCGCTCAAAAAATTATATACCATCTGGGCGGTAACGGCTTTGGGATAAGCGCTTACGCCTTCATCCGTAACGCCATGATCGCCGGCAAGCGTAAATATAACTTTGTTTTTAAGGATGGGCGTCTCTTTGCCGGTTATCCCGACGAGAATCTTTGCCAGTTCCTCAAGCCTGCCGAGGCTTCCCGGGGGCTTGGTAAGATTGTCGAGCCGCGCTTGAGCCCTTTCCATCAGAGAACGGTCAGGTTCTTTTATAGCCTTAGCCATAGCCGAGATCCTATCCACTACTTTATCCTCCACGGGATCCCCGATATCATAAAGACCATGCGGTCCGACCTTTCCGCCACGACCTTATTTATACTGCCGGCGACATCCCTGAAGTCGCGGCCCAGTCTCGTATTCGGGACTATACCTAATCCGACTTCATTCGACACGATCACGGAAGGACTCTTCCTTTTCTTGAGCGCTTTTATAACGGAATTTATATGCCGCTCGATCTCCCCGGGCTTTCGTTTCTTCAGGATGAGATTTGAGACAAAGAGAGTAAGACAATCTATTAAAACGAAATCGTGCCCGGCGTGCAGGCTATTAACCAGGGCGGCAAGTTCACGCGGCTCCTCGTAGGTCGTCCAGCTCCCGGGCCGGTCGCGGCGATGCTTCTTTATCCGCAAGGCCATCTCTCGATCGAGCGCTTCGCAAGTCGCGATGAAAGCGGCCTTCTTTGCTTTCGAGGCGAGACCGACGGCATAGCTACTCTTTCCGCTTCGCGCTCCGCCTACTACGAATGTTATATGACCCATATTTTAGATGCGTCGTGTCGTTTAATAACACGGCGACTGCCCTTCCTTTTGTCCCGCCTTCTGTCTTGCTCGGGGCGGGATCCCGCCCGTGCGAAACAGATGGCGGGACAAATTCGATTATCGTAAGGCTCGTATGCCCGGGAACAAAATCCTGT
>JAQURV010000021.1 GCA_029004355.1 Candidatus Omnitrophota bacterium | reverse complement strand
GGCGGGTAGACTTCAGGGATCTTGTCAAGGACCTTGCCAATGCCTTCAAGACGCGGATAGAGTTAAAACAGATAGGCGTGCGCGACGAGGCAAAGATACTCGGCGGCCTGGGGCCGTGCGGACGGGCGCTATGCTGCGCGACATATCTTAAAGATTTCGAACCGGTCACGATAAAGATGGCGAAAGAGCAGAACCTTCCGCTCAATCCCACAAAGATCTCCGGACTGTGCGGCCGGCTCATGTGTTGTCTCGGGTACGAACACAAGACCTATAAAGAGCTGATGAAGGGATTGCCGCGCGAAGGCGATATACTCAAGACGGAAAAAGGGGCCGGTAAGGTCATAAGCATTAATGCCCTGAAACGTTCAGTTACCGTTGAACTTGAGGACGGAACTTGGTTCGAGGTAAAATACAAATAGACCATGGATAAGTTCTACATAACGACACCCTTATATTACGTAAATTCAAAGCCGCATATAGGCCATTCCTATACGACCGTAGCATGCGATGTGGTGGCCAGGTTCATGAGGCGGTCGGGCCGCGACGTATTCTTCATGACCGGCACCGATGAACATGGCGAGAAGATCGAAAAAGCGACGCTGGAGCGCGGTTTCGCGGCGGGTGAGGAGCAGAAGTTCGTCGATGAGATAGTCCCGGTATTCAAGGATCTGTGGGCAAAGCTTAATGTCAAATACGACTACTTTATAAGGACGACGGATGACTACCATGTAAAGACCGTCCAGGGAGTGCTCCGGAAGATATATGAGGACGGCAAGATATATAAGAAGGTCTATAAGGGCTGGTTCTGCATCCCATGCGAAACCTTCTGGTCCGAGAGCCAGGCGCCCGGCGGCGTCTGTCCCGACTGCAAAAGGCCTACCGAAAAGCTGGATGAGGCAAACTATTTCTTTAAGATGTCGGAATACCAGAGCTGGCTGATAGAGCATATAAATAAAAACCCGGATTTCATCAAGCCCGTATTCCGCAGGAACGAAGTGCTCGGATTCTTAAAAGAGCCGCTCCTCGATCTCTGCATATCGCGGCCCAAGTCCAGGATGAGCTGGGGGATCGAGATGCCGTTCGATAAGGATTATGTGACATACGTATGGTTCGATGCCCTTACAAATTATATCTCAGGCATAGGTTATCCCCACGACATGGCGCGCTTCGATAAGTATTGGCCGGCCGATTATCATGTCATGGCGAAAGATATACTGCGTCATCATGCCGTCTACTGGCCGATCATGTTGAGGGCCGCCGGCATAGAACCGCCCAGGACGATATTTGCTCACGGCTGGTGGGTCTTTAAAGGCGAGAAGATGTCCAAGTCGAAAGGCAACGTCGTCGATCCTTTCGATTTTGTTTCGCGTTACGGCGTTGACCCATACAGGTATTTTCTTCTGCGCGAAGTCTCGTTCGGAATGGACGGCTCATTCAGCGAGGAGGCGTTTGTCTCGCGTTACAATAGCGACCTTGCCAATGACCT
This sequence comes from Candidatus Omnitrophota bacterium, assembly GCA_029004355.1. GTDB lineage: Bacteria > Omnitrophota > Gorgyraeia > 2-01-FULL-45-10 > 2-01-FULL-45-10 > FEN-1322. Next base: position 17,747 of record JAQURV010000021.1, on the reverse strand, counting down.
CGGGAATCTGCTATCGAGAACTCTGTCTATGGTCGAAAAGTATTTCGAGGGGAAAGTGCCTGATGTCACAAGTGACAAGTCACAAAGTCACAAGCTGGCCAAAGATCTCAAGGATAAGGCTCTGGCGCTGGGCGGGGAGATGGAGAGGGCAATACCGGAATTTGATTTTGTAAGCGCGCTTACCAGGATCTGGGAAGTGATAAATATTGCCAATAAGTATATAGAGGATTCGAAGCCATGGAACCTTGCCAAGGAGAAGCGGACCGATGAACTTGCCGCTATGATGCGTAACCTGCTCGAGGCACTGAGGATAATCGCTATTGCTATCGATCCTTTTATGCCGGAGACCGCCGTAAATATATGGTCACAACTTGGCTTGGGCAATGCGGGGCCGGCAAGGTTTTACGATATATCGGAGTGGGAGAAGTTAGAGTCGGGGCAGGCGATCAAGAAGTCCAACCCTCTCTTCCCGCGGATAGAAAACAAGGTTTAAGCTCCCCGGTCGGCTTAAATTCGTTGACTTTCCAATCTATTTATGCTATTTTAGCCTGTCAAATTCGAGAAATAGTCCAGATGATCGCCGAAAACGTCCGGTTGCTAAGACAAAGGATAGCAAGGTCTTGTGAGAAATCCGGGAGATCCCCGGAAGATGTAAAGCTCATATGCGTTACAAAGACTGCTTCGATCGGCGACATCGAGGAGGTTTTAAAGTCAGAGATACGCTTTCTTGGCGAGAATAGAGTTCAGGATGCTCTTGCCAAATATGTCGCGATAGGGAACAGGGCGGAATGGCATTTAATAGGCCATCTTCAGACCAATAAGGCCAAAGACGCCGTCGGAATGTTTTCGCTGATCCATTCGGTAGACAGCGTGCGGCTTGCCGGGGCGATAGATAAGGAAGCGGCCAAGTCAGGCAAGGTCCAGGATATACTGATACAGGTGAATACGTCCGGCGAGGAGAGCAAGTTCGGCATGCCGCCCGGGACGGCAGAGAATTTTATTAAAGAGATAAGTATATATCCTAATATTGATATAAAAGGCTTTATGACGATCGCGCCCGAAGCCGCGGATCCGGAAACGGTCCGGCCTTACTTCCGCGCTTTGCGCGAACTAAGAGACAGACTAAACGCTAAACGCTCAACGCTAAACGCTCTACAGGTCTTATCTATGGGCATGACCAATGATTTTGAGATCGCGATCGAAGAAGGGTCGACTATGGTACGGATAGGCAGGGCAATATTTGCAAAAGCACAATGTCAAATTTCAAAAGATCAGTTTTGATGGCGGATATTTAAGATTTGAGATTCATTTGACATTTGAGCTTTGGTATTTGTCATTAGCGAAGCGAGACTAATATGCTAGGGAATCAGAAAATAGGTATTATCGGCTGCGGGAATATGGGGGAGGCTATTCTTTCGCGTCTCGCCGGCGTGGTCGAGAAGAGCACTTCTCTTATGGTGAGCGAAGCCGATGCTGTCAGGCGCGATCATATCCAGTCGAAATATAAGATAATAGTAGAGATAGACAATAACGTCGTAGTCAAGTATTCGGATGTTATTATCCTTGCCGTCAAGCCGAAGGATTTCGACAGTGTCTTAAAGCAGGAAGTATGTTGCGGCCTTTCGCAGGAAAAGATGCTCATATCCATAGCCGCGGGCATAACCACCGGTTATATCGAAAGCATTATCGGTAAAGATATCTGTGTGATAAGGGCGATGCCGAACATGGGCGCCGTTATAGGGGAAGCGGTGACGGCCTTATGCAGAGGAAGCTCCGCGGACCAGAAGGATATGGCTGCGGCCGAAGAGATATTCTCGCTTATCGGCGATGTCGTTGAGGTCGACGAGAAGGATATGGATGCGGTGACGGCCTTAAGCGGAAGCGGGCCGGCATACTTCTTTTACCTCATCGAGGCCCTGACAGAAGCGGCGGAGAAAGCGGGCCTTAAAAAAGATATCGCGCGGGCCCTCGTATTAAAGACGGCATTGGGAAGTTCGAAACTATTGGAGGCGCTGGAAGAAGACCCCGCGGTCTTAAGGAAAAAAGTTGCCTCAAAGGGCGGAACGACGGAAGCGGCGCTCAATATTTTCGAAAAGAAGAAATTCAAAGGCATTATTAACGATGCCGTAAAGGCCGCGTGTAAACGTTCGAAAGAACTTTCAAAGAGGTGAGACATGTTTGCAATGGGTAATTTAGTATATGCTATCGCGACGATCCTGGATTACGTACTTACTATAGCGAATTGGCTCATAATAATAAGGGCGCTTATCAGTTGGGTCAATCCGGATCCATACAATCCGATAGTACAGTTCCTTTATAAGGTTACCGAGCCGATCCTGGCTCCGTTCCGGAGGCTCGTTCCTATGTTCGGCATGGGATTGGATATATCGCCAATATTTGCCTTGATACTCATATGGTTCGTGAAGCTCTTTGTGGTACGGACTTTATTCGGAATAGCGATGAGGATAGGATAGATATGAAGACAAAAATAGGGATTATCGGAGGAAGCGGATTTTACAATATCGATGGAATAAAGAATGTCAAGAAGGTAAAAGTCTCCACGCCTTTCGGAGAGCCTTCGGATCCGTTCATGACCGGGACTCTTGAAGGTAAAGAGGTGGTTTTCCTGGCCCGCCATGGCAAGGGACACAAGATATTGCCCGGCGAAATAAATTACCGTGCGAATATTTACGCGATGAAGAAACTTGGCGTCGAAGAGATAATATCGGTGTCGGCCTGCGGGAGCCTTAAAGAGGAACTGAAACCGCTCGATATAGTAATACCGGACCAGTTCATAGACAGGACCAATATGGCAAGGCCTATGACCTTCTTTGGAGACGGCATAGTGGCGCATATCCCGTTTGCCGATCCGGTCTGTCCGCATTTATCGAAGACCCTTGCAGAGGCCGGCCGCCGGTGCGGCGCCAATATCCATGAGGGCGGTATATATATAAATATGGAAGGGCCGCAGTTCTCTACGAAGGCGGAGTCGAAGCTCTACAGGTCATGGGGCGTAGACATCATAGGAATGACGAATCTTGCCGAAGCGAAATTGGCCAGGGAGGCCGAGATATGCTACGCCACGCTCGCCTGCATTACCGATTACGACTGTTGGCGCATGGACGAAGTATGTGAAAGCGTTACGCTGGAGATGATAATCAATAACCTTTGCAGGAACGTCGATGTTTCGAAGAACATATTAAAGGCTGCCCTCCCGGACCTGGGTAAGAAGAGAGACTGCAGCTGTGCCGGAGCCCTGAAAGATTCCATAGTGACGAGGCCTGACTTTATCCCGGCCGCGACCAAGAAGAAATTAAAATTGATAATAGGAAAGTACATAACATAAAGGTTTCCAGTATCCAGGTCACCAGTAAAACTTATCTGGTAACTTGGCAACTGGCCACCGGTAACTATCAGGGAACATCGATCATGGACTATAAACTAACTCTAAATCTACCACGGACAGACTTCCCGATGAAGGCGGACCTGCCTAACCGCGAGCCGAACATGCTCAAGGACTGGCAGGAGTCGAAGCTCTACGCTAAGATACGGAAGAAATCCAAAGGTCAACCGAAATACATCCTTCACGACGGCCCTCCTTACGCGAACGGCAGCATACACATGGGCCACGCGCTCAATAAGATCCTGAAAGATATCGTCATCAGATATAAGACGATGAGGGGGTTCGATTCGCCGTATGTCCCGGGGTGGGATTGCCATGGCCTGCCGGTGGAGCATCAGCTCTTCAAGGAACTTAAGCTGACCAAATACGATATTGACCAGGTCGAGTTCAGAAAAAAGGCCTACGACTATGCCATGAGATATGTCAATATCCAAAAGGATGAATTTAAACGGCTAGGCATATTCGGAGATTGGGACAACCCATACCTGACCTTGACCAAAAGTTACGAGGCGGAGATAGTAAGGTCTTTCGCTAAGCTCGTCGAGAAAGGCTATATCTACAAAGACTTAAAGCCGGTCAACTGGTGCTCGACATGCGAGACCGCGCTTGCCGAGGCGGAGGTCGAATACGAGAACAAGGTTTCGCCGTCGGTCTATGTAAAATTTAAATCCGTCTATAATGGTAAGCCGGTATATTTAATGATCTGGACCACTACCCCGTGGACGCTCGTCGCAAATGTGGCGGTAGCCGTCCATCCGGAGTTCGAATACGCGCTTGTCGATGTGAAAGGGCCAGCCTTCAAGGGTGAGAAATTTATTTTGGCCAAAGGACGGATCGTCCCTACAATGGAGAAGGTCGGGGTAAAAGATTACAAGATACTAAAGACGTTCAGGGGAAGCGATCTCGAAGGCCTGGAGGCCAGGCATCCTTTTATAGACAGAGGATCGAAAGTAGTGCTTGCCGAATACGTGACGCTCGAAGATGGAACGGGATGCGTCCACACCGCGCCGGGCCATGGCCAGGAAGACTATCTTACGGGCAAAAGGTGCGGCCTTCCTACGGTAATGCCCGTTGACTCCAAGGGAAAGTTTGACAATACCGCCGGTGAATTCAGCGGCATGAAGGTATATGAGGCCAATAGGCCGATCATAGAGCGTCTCAAAGCTCTCGGCATGCTTGCCGGGGAGGCGGAGATAACTCATTCGTATCCGCACTGCTGGCGCTGTAAGAGGCCCATAATTTTCAGGGCCACGGACCAGTATTTTATGAAGATAGATCACAAGAGCCTGCGCAATAAGATGCTCGAGGCTATCAAGTCGAAGATAAAGTGGGTCCCCGCGGCCGGCGAGTCGAGGATAGGTTCGATGGTAGCCAACCGGCCGGACTGGTGTCTTTCGCGCCAGAGATACTGGGGCGTTCCTATAGTCGCGTTCTATTGCAAAAACTGTAAAGAGGTTTTGCTGGATGCAAAAGTGATAAATCACGTCGCCTCGCTTTTTGAGAAAGAAGGCGCGGACGCCTGGTTTACCAGAAAAGAGGATGCGCTTTTACCTGCCGGCGTAAAATGCAAAAAGTGCGGATGCAGGGAGTTCGCGAAAGAGACGGATATCCTTGACGTCTGGTTCGATTCGGGCGTGAGCCATCAGGCTGTCCTGAAGAAGGATAAGGACCTGGGTTACCCCGCCGAGCTATATCTTGAAGGTTCCGACCAGCATAGAGGATGGTTCCAGTCCGCGCTCATCACGGGAATGGCGATAGACGATCTGGTGCCGTACCGGAGCGTATTGACCCACGGGTTTGTCGTTGACGGCGACGGTAAAAAGATGTCGAAATCCCTGGGGAACGTGATAACGCCGGAAGAGGTCATGAAGAAGTACGGCGCCGACATATTGAGACTATGGGTCGCTTCGAGCGACTACGGCGAAGACGTGAGGCTTTCACCGGAGATATTGACGCGGCTGGCCGACGCCTACAGGAAGATAAGGAATACGTACAAATATCTTTTGAGCAATCTCTTCGATTTTGATCCGTTCAAGGACGCCGTCCCTTACGGCGATATGCTTGAGATCGACAGGTGGATACTGTCCCGCTTTTCGGAGCTTGTAAAAGAATCGGAAAAAAATTACGATGCCTTTGAATTCCATAAAGTCTACCGGGATATCTATGGTTTCTGCGTCTACGAAATATCGTCCGTATACCTTGATATTCTTAAGGACAGGATGTATACTTTCAAGGCCGATTCGCGAGAGAGGCGTTCGGGCCAGACCGCCATGTATGAACTGTTGGCCGGCCTGTTGAAGATAATGGCCCCGATACTTGCGATCACCACGGACGAGGCATGGGGCTATCTTCACAAGGAAAATAAGAAGGTCTCCTCGATACATCTGGAGTCATGGCCGCAGGAGGGGCAGGAGAGCCTCTTTGAAAAGACATTGAACGAGAAATGGGCCCGGCTCATCGCGGTGCGCGAAGCCGTCTTAAAGAAACTCGAAACGAAGCGGCAGTCTAACGAGATAGGTTCCGGCCTCGAGGCCAGGGTGCTGCTCGTTACCGAAGACAAGGATTACAAGAAGCTGCTGAAGGAAAATTCGGAGATTCTTCGGTATCTCTTCATAGTTTCCCGGGCGGAAGTGAAGGAAGGAGCCGTAAGGGAGGGCGAGGCCGATCCGATCCTTCCTATAGCGATCTATATCGAAAAGGCTAAAGGCGCAAAGTGTCAGAGGTGCTGGAATTACAGTGAAAAAGTAGGCTCGTATAAAGACCATCCGACGCTTTGCGAAAGATGCGTAAAGGCAGTATAGACAAACGGAAGTCCCTCGTCGCATGAGTAAAGGGATAGTGACTCGGGACGATTTGTATGCAGTTAAACAACAACAAATCGGAGTAATAAAAATGGCAAAGGCTAAGAGAACTAAGAGGATAAAGAAGACCGCGCCTGTTAGAAAGAAAAAGCTCTCCGCAGTCAAAAAGCCGAAGGTTAAAAAACTGCCCAGGCCGGTTTTGAAGAAGTATAAAGAGTTGCTCGTCAAGGAGAGGGAGAAAGTCGGCGGAGGGTTATCACACATTGCCGAGACGACGTTAAACAGGTCCCAGAGGGAGGCCTCCGGGGACCTTTCCGGATACTCGTATCACATGGCAGATATGGCAAGCGATGACTATGAAAGAGAATTTTCGCTCGGCCGCGCGACCGATGAGCAGAAGATACTCTATCTGATCGATGAGGCGATAAAGAGGATAGAAGACGGCACATACGGTTATTGCCTGCAGTGCAATAAGCCTGTACCCGCGAAACGCCTGGCCGCCCTGCCGTATTCCGAATTGTGCATAGATTGTCAGAAGGCCAATGAGGGGAAATGATATTTTTGGCAGCCTTGCTTGTCTTCGTCCTTGACCGGCTCACAAAGATAGCGGCCATGAGCAATATGTCTTATGGCCAGTCAATAGAGGTCCTGCCCAAAGTTTTCCATATCACATTTATCCGAAATGACGGTACGGCTTTTGGCTTATTGAAAGGGCAGAATACTTTCCTCGCGCTTCTTTCTGTTATAGCGATAATCGGTATACTCATTTATGCTGTTACCCATAAGAGGATAGGGCGCGGCATTTCAGTGGCGCTCGGCCTGGTCCTGGGCGGCGCGCTTGGCAATCTCTTCGACAGGATAAGATTCGGCTGTGTAATAGATTTCTTCGATTTTCGTGTGTGGCCGGTATTTAATGTGGCGGATTCGGCTATCACGATAGGGGTAATACTATTAAGCTGGCATATCCTGACCAATAACGTGAACGTGAAAGAATAGGATACATGCATCCGATACTGCTGAAATTCGGTTTCCTCACCGTATATTCATACGGCGTGATGGTCGCGATCGGGTTCGCGCTGGCCGCCTGGCTTATCTATCGCCGCGCGCCTGGATCCGGCATAGACAAAGATAAGGCCGTGGACCTCACGGTCATAATACTGATCTTCGGCATACTGGGCGCCAGGCTTTTATACGTCGCATTGAACGCGTCGTTCTATCTCGCCAATCCCGTCGAAATAGTGCTGCTGTCCAAGGGCGGGCTCATCTGGTACGGTGGTTTTATTCTGGCGCTGGCAGTCGTAATAATATATGTATACCTGAACAATCTTGATCTCTGGTCGGTCATAGATCTTATCGTGCCTTATGTAGCGCTGGCCCAGGCCTTCGGCAGGATAGGCTGTTTTTTGAACGGCTGCTGTTACGGCTTGAAGGTAGCGCCGGACTTTCCTTTTGCGGTCACGTTTCCCTGCGAAGCCGACGCTCGCCTTCCGGCCCAGCTGATCTCTGCCGGGATCTTGTTTCTTATATTCATAGTGCTTATAAAATGGCAGGACAGACGCCGTTTCGGCGGCGAGATATTCTTTGCGTATTGCATATTATACTCGTTGAAAAGATTTATCATGGAGTTTTTGCGCGGGGATAATCCCCGTATCCTTGCCGGCCTTACAATGTCACAGCTTATCAGTATCTTTATCTTTATTGCGGCGTTAATGTTATTCCTTTACAAGAGGCGCCTGTGGAAAAAGAATCCTACCATTTTGAAGTGATCGCGCAGGATAAAGGCAAACGCCTCGACAAGTTCCTTGTCGAGAATCTGCCCAAGACATTCTCCCGCGTATTCATCCAGAAACTTATAGCGGATGGCCATATACTCGTCAACGGTATAGGCGCGAAACCCAATCATAAGTTATTGGCGGGGGAATCTATAGATGCGCTTATCCCCAAACCGGTCAAGACCGAGATAGAGCCGGAAAAGATAAAGCTGAACATACTCTACGAAGACGGCGAGCTCCTCGTCGTAAATAAACCCTCTGACATGGTCGTCCATCCCGCCCCGGGTTCCTGGTCTAAGACACTCGTGAACGCGCTCCTTTGGCACTGCAAGAATTTATCCGGCATAGGCGGCGTCTTAAAGCCGGGTATCGTTCACAGGATCGATAAGGATGTCTCAGGGCTCCTAGTAGTGGCGAAGACGGACCGCGCCCACCATGACCTGGCGGAACAATTTAAAGAGAAGACCGCTTCCAGGGTCTATTGGGCGGTCGTTAAAGGCGTGGTCGAGATCGATAACGGCATTATAGACCTGCCGATCGGCAGGTCCGTACGCGACAGGAAGAAGATGGCGGTCAGTTTCGAGCATTCCCGGGAAGCGGTTACGAAATACAAAGTGCTGGAGCGGTTTAAGAACGCCACCCTTTTAGAGATAACCCTGGGCACGGGCAGGACGCACCAGATAAGGGTCCATCTTTCATATATAGGTCATCCCATCCTAGGAGATGCTAAATACGGCTCAAACGCGCCGGGTATCAAAAGGACTGCCCTCCACGCGAAGACGCTTGGCTTTCTGCACCCGGTCACGAAAAAGCATATGCAATTCAAGACAGAGCTTCCTTCTGATATAAAAGAATTGATAGAAAAATTACGAAAGTCCTGATAAAATAAGTAATATGGAAGAATTGACAATCCGGCCCGTCCCGAGACTCAAGGGCGATCTTGTCTTGCCCGGCGATAAATCTATCTCGCACCGCGCTGTAATGATAGGAGCTATCGCTAAAGGCAAAACAATAGCTAAGGATATACTCGACTGCGATGATTGCAATTACACGATCCGCGCCTTTGCGGATATGGGCATCGTGATAAAAAAAGAAAGCAGATACACCACTATTGAAGGCAAGGGCTTGCGGGGCCTTGCCAGGCCGAAGGCTTCCCTGAATGTCGGGAATTCCGGGACCAGTATGAGGCTTCTGGCGGGCATACTTGCGGGCCAGGATTTCAGCGCCACTCTTGAAGGGGACGAGTCTCTTTCGGCGCGGCCGATGAAGAGGATCTCGGAGCCGCTGGCGCTTATGGGCGTCTCGGTCAATACGAGGGACGGACATCCGCCGCTCGAGATCAGGGGCGGCAATGTGAAGGCCGTCGATTATGTATTGCCGATCCCGAGCGCGCAGATAAAATCCGCGCTGCTCTTTGCCGGACTTTATGCCGCCGGCGTTACTACGGTAAGGGAATCTTCAAAGTCGCGCGACCATACGGAGCGGATGCTGGAATATTTTGGGGCGGATATAAAAGTGGAAGGTCTCAATGTCTCCGTTAAGGGCGGCAGGGAGCTCGCGGGAAGAGAGCTTGAGGTCCCCGGCGATATTTCCAGCGCCAGCTTTTTTATGGCCGGGGCCATTTTGCTGGATGGATCTAAAGTGCGGATCAAAAATGTCTCGATAAATCCTACCAGAGCGGGTGTCTTAGATATCCTTACAAAGATGGGCGCTAAGATAAAAATCGTAAATAAGACAGGCCTCTTTGAGCCGGCCGGCGACATAGAGGTCGAATCGGGCCCGCTCCGCGGCGTATCTATAGGAGAAGGCGAGATACCGGCCGCCATAGACGAGCTCCCGATAATCTTTGTGCTCGCGAGTTTAGCGAAAGGCAGGACTGTTATAAAAGGCGCCGGGGAACTGAGGGTCAAGGAGACGGACAGGATACGGTCGATGAAAGAGAACCTTGAGGCCATGGGCGCCAGGATACGCGTTTCGGCCGACGAGATGATCATCGAAGGCGTAGACGCTCTGAAAGGGGCCGGGATAAAGACTTATGGAGACCATAGGACGTGTATGGCTATGACCGTTGCCGCTCTTACTGCGAAAGGCGCAAGCAAAATAGACGATCCTCAATGCGTGAATAAGTCGTTTCCGCAGTTTTTCAGCGTACTGGAGGGGCTCAAGTGAAAGGCCAAAAAATGACAAAGAGCCTCATTATCGCCTGTTTCTGTATCTTGGTCTTTTCGCTGCCTTGCCACGCCAAGGGCGCCAAGCTATACAAATTTGACGATCTGAAATTTTCTATCGAATGTCCTTCGGGATATGAAGCCGAAAAGACGGAGAATACGGTCTCTGTGGTATTGTCACGCGCGGCGAATAAACAGAGTTTCAGGCCCATTATTACGCTCAGTTCCACTCCCAATACCAAGCCGCCTATCGGTTTGGAAGCTTTCTTCAATCTCGTCCTGCAGAATTTTTTAAAAGATCCAAACTTCAGCATAACGCTCGCCGAGAAGACGAAGCTCGGCAGCGCGGACATTTACAGGATCCTCTATAAGAGGAAAGTTGCGCCTAAAGACAGTAACGATAAGGTCATCGCCACTAAGGTGCTCCAGGTATATATGGTGGAGCCGTCGAGAGTATATGCCATGAACTACGCGGCCGCCGAAGGGGATTTCGACGGTTACCTGGCGGTGGCCAATGAGATATTCGGGACTTTCAGGACATTGCGATGAGCGGACAATTACCACAGACAAAGAATCTGGATATCGCCTATATCGACGAATTGACCGGCGTCTATAACAGGCGGTTCCTTACCAAATTCTTAGATGAAGAGTTCCCCAAGTTCAAGCGTCTCGCCGTCTTCATGATGGACATAGACGGATTCAAGAAGGTCAACGATGCTTACGGCCATCTGGAAGGCGATGCCCTTCTCGTCTCTTTCTGCAAGGTCCTCAAAGATTCGGTGGCCGATAACGGTGTCATTGTGCGTTACGGAGGAGACGAGTTTTCGGTGATCCTGCCGGAGAAGACCGAGAAAGAAGCCGTGACCCTGGCAGAAAATTTATTGAGCGATATAGCATCCAGGCCGCTCAAGGGGAGGGATGACGCGAAGAACCATATCGTTACGGCAAGCGTGGGGATAGCGATCTGTCCGGAAGACGCGGGGAAGCCGACAGACCTGCTCGATAAAGCGGATGAGGCGCTCTATTCCTCAAAACGCATGGGCAGGAACAGGATCAGTACTTCCAGCCAGGTCGCTCAAGAGATAACGGCTTTGAATAAGGCCATGAAAATTCTCACTTTGCCGGGTTTTGTGGACAGGAAAGAGGAACTGGACGCTTTAAAGGCTCTCTTCGACGCATCCGTGTCGGACATTTCGCATGCCGCTGTAATTTGCGGTGAAAGGGGCAGCGGCAAATCAAGACTTTTGGATGAGACATTGGCATATGCGGCAAAAAGCCGGACGGTGATCATCAAACTGAAGCTAGAAGAATTCGATTCGATCAGGCCATACGGCGTCATTACGGATAGTATCGTTGAGTATATAAAAAATACAACCAAAGAGCGCCGCGAGGAGATATCGAACTGTGTGGAAGCCGGTTCGATCGTTGAGCTTGCAAATTTTTCTTCCGATTTCAAAGGCCTGTTCCCCGTAAAAAAAATAGGGCCTTCCGAAGTCAGCGATACGGAGAAGAGGCGTAATCTCTTCAAAGGGCTTTCGGGCATCCTTAAAGGGGTGGCCGGCGACAAGACGCTCGTCCTGGGGGTCGACGATCTGCACCGGATCGATCTCGCGAGCCTCGGCCTGATAGAATACCTCCTGAAGGACAAGAAGATGAAGTTGTTTTTGTGCGCTACCGCGCTGGAAGGCTCCCGGCCCCGGACCGATATCCAATTAAGTGAATTGCGTCTTGGTCCGCTGGCAAAACAGGATGTTAAAGATATCATTTTGAAAACATTCGAGAAGATCCAGATAAATCCGGCGTTCCTCGACATCCTATATAAGAAGACCGCGGGCAACCCTCTATTCGTTATCGAGGCGCTCAAGCTCCTCATGGATAAAAAGAAGGTCTACTTCAGGGATGGGGAGTGGACCCTTGCCGCAAGGAGGGATGCGGATATCCCCGCCTCTTTAGACGATGTGGAGAAGGCCCGCATCGAAAAGTTCGATAAGGACGAAAGGGATATCATGACAGACGCGGCATTCCTGGGAGACCGGTTCAACCTGGATATGCTGAATAGAGTGTCGCATAAGAAGACGGGGTATGTCCTGGATGCCGTCAATATTGCGAAGAAACTCGACATGGTGCGGCCTGAGGAGAAATTTGACGCGGCCAGTTTCGGGTTTGCAAATGGCCAGATACGGGAACTATTCCGCGGCCTGGTCACGAAGCTAAAAGCAAAAGAGACAAATAAAAAAATAGTTACCGTGCTGGAAAGTTATAACAAAGAAGGGGTTACCATCTCGCCCGCCGAACTTTTTACGCGCTATAAAATGGCGGGCGAAGAGGCGAAGGCCCGGGATTATGCGAATAGCATGTCTACATTGACAAGCCGCGTCTTCTCGCCCGAGGAGATGCGGACTTATCTCGAGGTCATGCCGGATGAGACAGGGGTCGGCTCGGTCGAAGAGATACTCGAGAAGCCGCTCGGCGCGGAGAGTAAACTGATCGTGTCGGATGTCTTGATCGCGGTGCGCGGCGCCATCGAACTTGCGCTCCTGTATCCGGCGAATAATGAGGCCAGGATCGAGCATAAGGATGACGCATACCGCCAGCTATCCAGGATACTCCGGCACGAGAGGAGCCTGACGCTCAGTGTGGCCGAGGGTCAGTTATTGGTGAACGGCGAAGAACTTTCTGATAAGAGGTTGCGAAACACGATAGGCATGTCGTATGTAAAGTTATTCGCCAACCACAGGGTAAACAGCATCACCTTTAAGCAGGGCGTAAGCGAACAGGACCTGGGTTTCTTCCTAGAGGCCGTCATCCAGAAGGAGAGTGACCTTGTAAAACTGGGCGGTTTTTCCAAGTTCTTCGCCGATAACAATGTCTTGTCTATCAAAATAGACGAAGTGCGTTACGAGAAGGCTCATAAGTCAGGCGGCGGGCTCATGAAATATGCCGCCCTCCAGGATTTTTTAAGCGGCACGACCCAGACCGCCCCGGCCAGGCCCAAAACTAAAGAAGAGATGAGGGAGACGATAGGGGCGCTTTATGGTATGGCTGAGCAGAACGCGAGCGATGGTTCTATCGATTCTACGGTGGATGCGAAGACGATGTTTATCCTGGACTCTCTCCAGCGGATGGGATGGTCGGCTGACGAGATGAGATCGGAACTGGAAGAAGTGCTGGAGTCGAAAGGTATACCGAGAGACGAGGTCGTAAAGTTGCTTAGCAACGCTCTCCGCGGCGGGTTGACCAGGGTCTCCAACATAGGGGACTTCCTCAAGAACGCGCTCGGCGGTGACCTCGGCAAAGAAGTCCCTCTCGATTTCAGGTCCGTGACAAGGGACCTTTTAACGAGGGGTAAAGAGAGTACCGTTTTGAAATTGACGGAAGCGTTACTGCAAGAGGTCTCGTGGGCCGATGCGAAAAGCATCCGGCTCATATTGAGGCATGTTGCGGAGATAATGGGCGTCATTTTGTCCGAAGAAAGATATGGTCTTCTCAAGAAGGTCATTCCGCGCGTCCAAAAAGTGCTGGATAGGGATAGCGACGACCAGGACGCTTCTTTGGTCTGCGAACCGTTCATAAAAATCTTTGACAGTGAAGAGACGGCAAAGGATCCTTTTGAATTGTACGTAAAGAGAAGGAAGGCTGCGACGGCGATGCAAGGTTTGGGCAGGATAGCCATATCCGGCCTGCGCTTCCAGCTCTCAGAGCAGGATCCGGACAAGCTTAAAAGTCTTGTCGCGGTATCCGGTTACATGGGAGATCAGGCCATCGTACCGTACCTGGCGCCGCTGGCCAAACATAAGGATTCCGCCGTCAAGCAGGAACTGGTAATGGCCCTGCAAAGGCTGGGCGGCCTGGAGAGCGTGCGTGTGCTGGTTTTGTTGCTTGCCGATACCAATGAAGAGTTGCGTAATTATACCATGGATATCCTGATGACCATGTGCGGCAAGACGGCCGTGCCGGAGCTGAAAAAATATGTTTCCGATCCACAGGTGGGCGAGAGCGTTAAAAAGATAATAGATTCCATCAGGGAGGCGAATTCTATTTGACATTAACGGAATTTTTTGTTAATATCGCATGACAAGGAGAGCATATGAATCCGAGGGGCTTATGGAATGCCGGAACAAAAATATATAACGAAATATTAGGGCTCTTCTCCAATGATATGGGAATAGACCTTGGTACGGCAACGACGCTCGTCTACCTTAAGAACCAGGGGATAGTCCTGTGCGAACCTTCCGTAGTCGCTGTCCAGGCCGGCACATCCAATGTGCTGGCAGTCGGCGAAGAGGCCAAACGTATGCTTGGCCGTACGCCCGGTAACATCGTAGCGATCAGGCCTATGCGGCACGGCGTAATAACGGATTTTGAGATCTCCGAAGCCATGCTCCGCTACTTCATAAAGAAGGTCAATTCCGCAAAGCCCCTTGTCCGTCCCAGAATAGTGATAGCGATCCCCTCAGGCATAACCGAAGTCGAAAAGCGCGCGGTAAAAGATTCCGCGCTCCATGCCGGCGCGCGCGAGGTATTCATGATCGAGGAACCGATGGCGGCGGCCATAGGCGTTGGCCTGCCGATCCAGGAACCGTCCGGCAATATGATAATCGATATCGGCGGCGGTACTACGGAGATGGCGGTCATTTCACTGGCCGGGGTTGTATTCTCTAAATCTGTTAGAGTAGGCGGAGACGAACTTGATGAAGCGATAATAAATTACATGAAGAAGAATTATAATCTGATGGTAGGCGAGCGGACGGCGGAAGAGATAAAGATCAAGATAGGTTCCGTCTATCCCCTGGAAGAAGAATTGAAGATGGAAGTGAAGGGCCGCGATCTTGTAGCCGGTTTACCGAAGATGGTAACGGTTACGAGCGAAGAGATACGGGAAGCAATGTCAGAGCCGATAGCGCAGATACTCGAAGCCGTCAGGATCACGCTCGAGAGGACGCCTCCGGAGCTTTCATCCGACCTGATAGAGAAGGGTATTGTACTCGCGGGCGGAGGATCGCTCTTGCGAGGCATCGATAAGCTTATCTCCGAAGAGACGGGCCTGCCTGCCCATCTTTCGGAGGACCCGATGACGGCCGTTGCGCTTGGTACCGGTAAGGTGATTAGCGAAATAAAGTATCTCAGGAAAGTTACCGTATCTCCACGCCTCGAGAGATAGTGATGTGCGCAACCAAAAGAGCAGAATACTTAAAGTCCTCGTCGTAATAGCCTGTTTAACCGCGTTAATCCTGACCTCCAAGACCATAACCAGCCCTTTTAGGATAAAGATGATAGATCTTTTATCGTCTTCTCTGAAGGGCGCCGACTCTTTTCTTAATTCATTCAGGCGTATTATGCCGTTCGCGGCTTTGCGGGAGGAGAACAGGCTCCTTCGAGCGCGCATAGACCTGTTGAACAGAAAGATCGAAGAACTGAAGATAGTGTCGAGCGATAATGATCGCTTGAAAGAACTGCTCAATTTCAGGAAGACCATTCCCTTCACAACTATCCCGGCCCAGGTCATAGGCAGGGATCCCTCGAATTGGTCGAACTCCATTATAATAGACAAGGGTTTAAGCGGCGGCATAAAACAGAACAAGGCGGTCCTCTCGACGAAGGGCCTCGTAGGCAGAGTGCTCGAAGTGGGAAGGTATTCAAGCAAGATACTCCTGATAACGGATCCGAATTCAAAAGTTGGCGTCATGATCCAGAGGAACCGGCAGGGCGGCATACTGGTAGGCAGGCCCGACAGCCGCTGCAGGATGATCTATATAGCGTTAGATTCGGACGTTATGCCGGGAGACAGGGTCATCACGGCAGGTTTCGGGACCATATTCCCCAAGGATATCATAGTCGGAGAAGTCGTGAGGGTCGACAAAGAGCCGGGCCGTCTGTATAAAAGCGCGCTTATAAAGACAGCGGAAGATCTTTCCAAGCTGGAAGAGGTAATGTGTATAAGATAACGAGGTTCCAGATATACTTAGTATTATTGATCGCGCTCTTCCTGCAGGGTTCCGTCGTAAATTATGTCAAGATAATGGGCTCGGGGCCGGATCTTCTGCTTATGATCGTCATATTCTTCGGGTTATTTTTAGGGCCGGCGGCGGGGCTCGAATCCGGTTTCGTCGCGGGGTTTTTAAGAGACATATTTGCGCTCGATTTTTTGTGGATAAACGCCGTTATACTTGCCCTGTCCGGGTTTATCGTAGGAGTCATAAATACGCAATTTTTTAAAGAATCGAAGAGAGCGGATTTTATATTCGTTCTTGTTTTTACGGCATTATCGATGTCGCTTCACTATCTTATCGTCTCGGCGCTCGTGAACTCGATAGCGCTCGATTTTTGGGATTTCTTTATAAGCTCGGCAATCCCCACCGCCGTATATACCGGTCTTGTCTCCGTCCCGGTCTATGTAAAGCTTCTGGATATTTATCATTTAAAAGAGGCGGAAGATTATCTGTGAGAGAGAGACTGCCAATTGTGGTTATAAGCGCGTTCTTCATCCTGATCGGCGCAGGGCTTTTCTATAACCAGGTGATCCGGTTTGGCTACTACTCGCGCCTTTCTAAGAACAATTCCATACGTATAATACCGATAGACGGCCCGCGCGGGAATATATTCGACAGGAACGGAGTGGCCGTTGTTTCCAACAGGCTTTCTTTCGACGTAGCGGTGGTCTATCGGGAATTACGGAACAAACAGACCTTCATACGGATATTGAGCGAAGTCCTGAGGATCCCGGCCAGAGACATAGTGCGGGTGATGGATAAGGCCAGGAATAAACCGTATGCGCCGGTTACGATACTGGAAGATATAGATAAGAACAAGGCCATTATGCTTGAAGAGGCCAGTTTTGATATCGACGGCCTTACGATCGAGACGAGGTCCAGGCGCGACTATCTTTACGGCAACGTTGGAAGCCACATATTCGGGTACTTAAGCGAGATCAACGACAACGAGCTCGATGACTTGAGGGACTACGGCTACAGGATGGGGGACCTGGTCGGTAGGTCAGGGCTTGAAAAACAATATGAGTTTTATCTCAGGGGCCTCGACGGGGGAACGCAGATAGAAGTCGATAACCGGGGCAGGCAGACCAGGGTGCTGGGAGTGAAAGAACCGTCGAGCGGCAAAGACCTTTACCTTACTTTAGATATAGCCCTCCAGGTAGCGTGCGATAAATTGCTTGGCGACCGGAAAGGCGCTATCTGCGTTATGAATCCCGCGACCGGTGAAGTGCTTGCTCTTGCAAGCCACCCGTCATTTGACCCTAACGTCTTTGTCAGGCCGAAATCTTCCAATGAGAGGGTCGCTCTTTTACGCGATAGAATAGGCCGGCCGCTTTCTAACAGGCTGATAGCGGGCCAGTATCCCCCGGGATCGGTATTTAAGGTCGTAACGGCCGCAGCCGCTCTGGAGACCGGAAAGATAAGCCCGGCTACACGATTTGTCTGCCAGGGCAGCTATCGTCTCGGTAAGGCCAAATTCGACTGCTGGAAAGCCGAAGGGCACGGCTCTCAAAATCTGGTCGATGGCCTGATGAATTCCTGCGACGTCTTTTTTTATAATACCGGCCGAGCGGCCGGCGTCGATGCGATAGAGACTTACTCGAAACTCTTCG